>DATEGR010000115.1:0-5027 GCA_035279985.1 Verrucomicrobiia bacterium | reverse complement strand
GTCTGAATTTCGGCTGAAAAGATGGAGACAGGCGCGACGCCTGTCCCACGGTTTTGAATCCGCGAATTACGCGAATTTGCGCGGAGAAGGTGGTCACGGGTCAACAAGGGCCTTGAGTTCAGCATTCTTTTGAGTCATCCGTCCCGCTGTTTCTGATTTAAGCGGGACAAGTCTGATTTCCGTCTTTGCCAAGCTTCGTGCGTGAGCCATACGCCCATTACCCCTGCGGATTGTGTAGCAGCCGACGTGAGTCGGCTCAAACTTCTCCCACGCACAAAAATGAGCGGACTGACGTCCGCTGCCACGTTCGGAATGGCCATTGCCCCATTCCAAAGCGCCAGCCGTCGTCGCGCCGAAGCAGCGCTACGGCGTGCCGCGAAGGCGGAAGGGCTGGCGCACCCCAGGACGCTTCGCGTTCGCCGAGCCGCTCCAAACTTCCGTCAGGTCTTGGACTGCGGTGGCAAGCGCAGCGCGACACCGCTTTTGCCACGGAATCAAACGCCCTTCCAAAGCGGCGTCACAGCCGCCGCACTCCAAGACGACAAGCGCCCGCCGAGTTGCTCTGAATTTCTGCCAGGTCTTGGACTCCGAAAGTATTCGCGAGTGAACTGCGGCGGCTGTCCGTCGCTTTTCCAATTCGTGCTTATCTGTGTCAACGTCTAAAGTTGCCGCCGATGTTCCCGTTTTGCATGCAGGATGCGAAAGACAATGACGCGCTCGCCCTCAATGCGATAGAAAAGTTTGTAAGGGAACCGGCGAGTCAGCAGGCGGCGGAAGTCGCGATAGTAAAATGGCCGTCGTTCAGGATTGGTTTCCAAAATGTGAATTGCGGTACGAACTTCAATCAGCAATTTATCTCCTAACCAGCGCGTTGAGATTCATGCCATGACCACGCTTCCCGCAAATCCGCCTCCGCGTTTGGCCGGATGATGACACGCCATTTCACGGTCGGGAGGATTTGCGAATGCGTGCCTCAACTTCATTCCAACTTGAACCGGCTTCCGGGTTCCGCTGATATTCTTCCAATTCGCGGTCGAGCAACGCTTTTTCCTCCGGCGTTGCGCCGCCGTTGAGCAAATCGCGTTCTTCCATTTCGCAGATGCGGTCAAGAATCTCGCGACGGTCTTCTGCGCCCAACTTGGGCAATTCCGCCAGAATCTCTGCTTTGCTCATAGATGGAATTTACGTTTATTGCCGCGCGTTTGCAAGCAGCTTGAGCCTCCATCCGCTTTGCTTGGGGGACAACCAAAATTCTTCAAAAAAGTTGTTGCTTGGAGGCGTTTTCTTGGTACATTTTGCGTCCGCTTTGAAAGATTTGAAGCGATAAATTATTGAAACCATTAACAGACAATTGTTCTTTGTATGGCTGCCCAACGCATTCGAATTCGACTTAAGGCCTACGACCACCGTGTCATAGACCAGTCGGCGCGCGAAATTGCCGACACGGTCAAACGCACCGGCGCACGCGTTGCCGGCCCCATCCCGCTCCCGACCCGTATCGAGCGCTTTACCGTCCAACGCTCGCCGCACGCGGACAAGAAGTCGCAGGAAACTTTCGAGCAACGCACGCACAAGCGGCTGATAGACATCCTCGACCCGACGGCCAAGACCGTGGATGAATTGAAGAAACTCAATCTCCCCGCCGGCGTGGACATCACCATCAAGATTTAAGGAGAAAGACCATGCCCCTCGGACTTTTAGGAAAAAAACTCGGCAGCACGCGCGTTTACAATGCCAGCGGAGTGCTGATTCCGGTAACGGTTGTGCTGGCCGGCCCCAATCGCGTTTTGCAGGTCAAGACCCAGGCGGGCAAGGATGGGTACAATGCCGTGCAACTCGGCTTTGACGATCAAAAAGAGCAGCGTGTCAGCAAGGCGCTGCTTGGCCACATTAAAAAGCAGAACGGCGTGGCGGTGAAACGTATCAAGGAATTCCGCAATTTTTCCAAGGAAGTGAAGCCCGGTGACGTCGTTGGTCCGGCGCTGTTCGCCGTCGGCGATTTTGTGGATGCGATTGGCGTGACCAAAGGCCGTGGTTTTGAAGGCGTTATGAAGCGCCACGGGTTTGGCGGCGGCCCCGCAACGCACGGCCATAAAGGTTGGCATCGCCGCGTCGGCGCAATTGGCCAACGCCTGTTCCCCGGCACGGTCTTGCGCGGCTTTCGGATGCCCGGCCACATGGGACAAGTCCGGCGCACGACGCAGAATCTCGAAGTCATCCAGGTGCGCGAGGCGGAAAATCTTTTGCTCATCAAAGGCGCAATTCCCGGTGCGGAAGGCGATTATGTGGTCATTCGTGAATCCAAGAAACGGCCCAAAGGTTGGAAACCGCCGGTGAGCGTCGCGCCCATGAAGCGGAAGGGCGCCGCTGAAAAGAAGCCTGAGGCCAAACCCGCCGCAGAAGCCAAAAAATAATTAAATGGTAGGGACGCGCTGCCGCGCGTCCGGCCGACCGGCAGGTCGGCCCTACCGACGAATAGCCATGAAAATTGCCATCAAGAATATCGCAGGGAAAAATCAGGGTGAACTGGAAGTGAAGTTTGCGCTGGTTGAAGACGGAAAGGGCACGCAGGCCGTTCATGATGCGGTGGTCGCGTATCAAGCGGCGCAACGCAGCGGCACGGCCAACACGAAGAACGTCGGGGAAGTTTCCGGCACGAACAAAAAGCCGTGGCGGCAGAAGGGCACCGGCCGTGCCCGCGCCGGTTCGTTCCAATCACCGTTGTGGGTGGGTGGCGGCGTGGTCTTCGGCCCGAGGCCCCGTGATTTTGCGAAGAAAATTTCGAGGAAAACCCGCGCGCTCGCATTGCGCAAGGCACTGAGTGAACGCCTTAAGGCCGGCGACGTGATCGTCGTGGACGATCTAAAGCTGGCTTCGCCGAAGACAAAGGAATTTATCGGAGTGATTTCGGCCTTGGAATTGAAAGGCACCACGCTGGTCGTTTCGACCGCTACCGACAAGAATCTGGCCCTCGCTTCACGCAACCTGCCGGAAGTGGCGGTGACCACCAGCGACTCGTTGAACACTTACGACATTTTGCGGCCCGACAAATTGCTCTTTACCCGGAGCGCGTTTGAGAAGGTTGAAGCCCGTTTGAACAAGGAATAATTCATGAACGCTTTCGAAGTCATCAAGACCGTCCGTTTGACGGAAAAAGGCACGCGCCAGGGCGAGAAGTTCAATCAATACACCGTCGTGGCTGACCGCCGCGCGAACAAGACGGAAATTCGCCAGGCCGTGCAGGAATTATTCAAGGTCAAGGTCACGAAGGTCAACACGCTGAATGTGCATGGCAAATTGCGCCGCCAGCGGACAACTCAGGCCGGCAAGGCGCCCGATTGGAAGAAGGCGATCGTGACGCTGAAGGACGGCGACAAGATTGTTTTGACGTAATTTCCCCTTTGGGCAGGAACGGCATGTGGCTGTTCCAGAATTTGGGATGCTGACAGGGTATTCCCCTTAAATTGCGGCGCGGAGTTCTCCGCGCCGTTTTGTTTGCAGTTCAGCCCGGAGGGCTTCTGGAAATTAGCCGGGGGCAACGTCCCCGGAACGATACCCATATAAAATCCGCCCCGGCAGGAGCGGTGGAATTAGCCACAAAAACACTCGTCGAACTTCGCACCACTCAATTTCAAAAATTCCAGATATTCCTCCTGAATACTTTAGCGGACGCTGATATTTGGCGCCGAAAATGACGTGAACATGCAGACCTGAACGGGTTAAGGACACTCGGTTTATTTTCCTGCGCCCCTGTCGGGCGCAATATCTTATTTGCGAGGTTTACCGGGGATGACATCCCCGGCTAATTTCCGAAAGCCCTTTGGGCTTGGCGCAGCTTGGACAGCTTTTGTCCATGCCAGCATGGGAGGATTTGACACGGCCCGAATTTTGGTTCAATTAAGGTTTGCCCGTGAAAGCCAAAACGCCCATTCGCATCCTGCACGTGGACGGCGACAGCTTCTTCGCCAGTTGCGAGATCGCCTTGAATCAAAAGCTGCAGGATCGGCCGGTCTGGGTCGGCGGCGGCCGGCGAGGGGATGGCATTGTTATCGCCGCCAATTGTGCGGCCAAAAAATTCGGCATCCAAACCGGCATGGCCTGCTTTGAAGCGAAGCGGCTTTGTCCGAAAGGCGTTGTATGCCGTCCTCACTATGACGAATACCGGCGGCTCTTGGCCGAGATGTTCCACATTCTCGAAGAATATTCACCGACCCTCGTACCCATCTCGATTGACGAAGGTTTCCTTGATTTCACGACGATGGACCGGCATGTCTGGCGAGGCACCTCATCGGAAAGCTATGTGAGGGAAATCTGCCGGCGGATTTTACAGGAGGTGAAATTGCCGGTGTCCGCCGGTCTGGCGAATTCTTCGCGGCTGGCCAAGCTCGCCACGGACGCGGCCAAGCCCGGTTTCATCGAAATTCCGCCCGGCGCGGAAAAGGAATTTTTGAAGGATCGTTCCGTGCGTGAGCTTTCCGGCATCGGGAAGAACCGGCAGCGCGCGCTGGCGGCGCTCGGTGCGACGACGTTCGGCCACGTGGCGAAATTGCCATCGCCGCTGCTCAAGAAGAAATTTGGCATCTGGGGGACGCAGCTCTGGCTGTTTGCCAATGGCCTGTGGAGCGAGCCATTGCTGCTCGAAGTGAAGGACCGCACGACGATTTCCAGCAATACCACGCTGCCTTACGATGAGCCGGATTATGAGGCGGCGCTGACATTCACCTTGAGCGAAGCGACGCGGCTCGTCGGCCAGTTGCGGCGCGAACAATTGCAGGCGCGCGAACTGGGTCTGACGGTCCGTTTTACGGATTTCAGCGAAGTCAGCGGCGGCCATCGCTTTCACGCGCCGCAGTTCCAGAATTCAATCATCAACGCGGTTTTGGAGAGTGTTTTCCGCGAGTTGATGGGCCAACAGTTCAAGCCCGTCCGGCAGATTCGCATTGCGTTCTGGAATCTTGCGCGGCTGGACACACAACCGACGTTGTGGGGCCGCACGCACGCGGAGCGCTGGGGCGCGCTCGACGACG
>DATEGR010000114.1:0-13776 GCA_035279985.1 Verrucomicrobiia bacterium | reverse complement strand
AACTTTGTTTTTTACAAGGATCCTGCCAATCCCACGAACATCGTCTGCAGCCTCATTAACGGGAGGCTGGACATTCTGGCAAAATACGTAACCAACTACTATTGTTTTCAGGCCGAGGATTACCAGGGCAACGTTCTGACCAATTATGACAATAATCCGGTCATTCGCGTCACCATGCAATTTTCCCAATGGGAATATCCGATTGCCGTCATCGGCGGCAACGCCGCCAATGCGTATGACTACTACCAGCTGCGCACACGGGTTGCCCGGCGCGAAAAATAAGAAGAATAAGAAGAGGAGAGACGTATGCGAATCACCCGTCGTTCACGGAAGCTGCTTAAAATCGGCTACGCCCTGGTCATTGTGTTGGTGTTCTTGGCGGTAACCCTGCTGACCTATGCCAGCCTCATGTCCTGGGTGGCTACCAACGCAAAAATCACGACGCGCAACAACCTTTTCAATCAATCCGAGGCCGCCGCCGAATCGGCCACCGAAAATGTTCTGGCCACCATGATGCGCGATTTCAACAATCAGAACCTGAATTCAGCAAATACTTATGCCAGTCTGGTTCCGGCCGAAACCGGCTGGCCCGTCCAATTCCTGTTTTCCGACACTAATGGCACTCCGAATCAGACTTCCGTGGCCATGGATGCGACGAGCTGGACACCGTTGCCCTACCCTTACACCGGTTTGTATGGCCTGGGACAAAATTGCCTGGTTGCTTCAACCGCCACACCCTTGAATCAAAACATGTCGGTCCCGGCCTCCGTTTCGCAATCGATCTGGTTTGGCGTCATCCCCGTCTTTCAATACGCCATTTTCTATAACCCGGACCTGGAAATGAACCCGGGTGCCGCCATGACCATCAACGGCAAAGTCCACTCCAACGCCAATATCTGGGCCACCGGGAGCGGGGCCGCGACGCCTTTGACATTTTCCGATACGGTTGAAGCCGTTGGCAAAGTTACGGAAACTTGCGGACCCAACGACCCCGTTAACACCGGTCGCAACGGCAATGTAGATTTCCTGGATACCACCAACAATCCGCTGGCCGGTGCCAAGTTGTTGACGCTGCCCATCGGCACAAATAACAACCCCGTCGCGGCGGAAGGCATTCTCAATCTGCCACCTTCCGGTTTGGGAGCACCCAATGCCAACGCGTATTCGGTCCAGGGTCAGGTTTATCCGTACAACGAGGCCGACCTCATTATTTCCAACGCACCGAGCGGCACCAATCTCTCGGTTTTTTTTCAGGACCAGTATAATGCCCCCGCCTTGATCCAACTCAAACCGGATGTCACCAACATCGTTACCACCGGCAGTGGAAAAAACAAAGTGACGGTCACCAACTCATACTTTTCTTTTGTCACGAACATCAGCTTCTATGATTTCCGTGAATATGCCACCGTGCAGGCGGTCCAGATTGACGTCGCGGGGTTGAATGCCTGGCTTACCAACGCTACCACCACCGGCGGCAGACAATATAACATCAAAAACGGCGGCACCACGGGTAATGGTGGTGACAAGGGCCACTGGATCAACGGCATTTATGTTTATAACAGTGTTCCGCAGATTGGCGGTTCTCCGTCCACCGCCGGCCAGCTCCCGGCCGTGCGGGTCGTCAACGGCCAGCAATTGCCGTCCGACGGGTTGACCGTCGCCACACCGCAGCCACTCTATGTGATGGGCAATTACAACGTCACCACCAATGGTGTTAACTTCGCGCTCACGCTGGGTTCCTCCACCAACAACACCGTTCCGGCCGCACTCATGGGCGACGCCATCACCATTCTCTCCACCAACTGGAATGATGCCAATGATATCAAGGGATTGGCCCTTGGCACGCGCAAGTCGGCGGATACCACCATCAACGCCGCGACCTTGGAAGGTATCGTTCCCTCCGCCAAGGACGCGAGCGGCAACAAACATTACAGCGGCGGGGTGGAAAACTTTCTCCGCCTGCTGGAGGACTGGACCAAGAATAGCAATGGGCACAACGGCTCGGGCGTACTGACCTACAACGGTTCGATTGTTGTGCTGTTCCCGAGCATCTACGCAACCAACTTCTGGCAACAGACCGGGAATTATTACAACGCCCCCAATCGGTCATGGGGGTTCGATGTCAATTTTACCAAACAGAACCGACTGCCTCCCATGACACCGCAAGTTCGGGCCGTGGTGCGTCAATTTTGGCATTGGGCGGCCTGGTAAATTTCCCGGACGCGGCGCAAGCTCTTTCGTGAATCCTGGCAGATCCGAATCCCTTCGCCCGCTCCCATTTTTTTGCCGCCGGCGAGAAAGCCGCTTGCTTTCAACTGACCTTGCGCGATTATCTTATCAATGTCACTGCCAACCGAGCCGGTCACTTTGAGCGTGGAACAAATTGGCGAGCTGAACCAGAAACTCGCCGATATGCGTCATGACATCAACAATTACGTTTCGCTGATCCTCGCCAGCGCCGAATTGCTGCGCCGCCGGCCCGAAAGCGCCGAGCGGATGATGGCCAACCTGCTCGAACAACCGCCCAAAATCGTCACGGTCGTCAAAAATTTCTCGGGGGATTTGGAAGCCGCACTCCGCATCACGCGGCCTTGAATCTCCGCCGGCGGCTTTTGGCTTTAGCCGTGGAAATTTTTCTGGCAGCTTGCGGGCAATGGAACGAACCGAAGCGGAGTTGATCGCCGCCGTGCTTGCCGGAGACGCCGCGAGTTTCGAACCGCTTGTCCAAAGATATTCCCCGCGGGTCTTCGCCACCGCCCGACGCTACGCCCGGCGCGAAAGCGAGGTCGAGGATATTGCCCAGGAGGTCTGGCTCAAGGCATTTGAAAAACTCGGCACCTTCCGCGGCGAAGCGCCGTTTGAGCATTGGCTGATGCGATTGACGGTCCGAACCTGCTACGACTTTTTGCGCGGCCACCAGCGCAACCGGGAATCGGCCTTCTCCGATTTGACCGACCCGGAGAACGACTGGCTGGAGCGTTTCGTGACCCAACCGGAAGCCGCGACCGAAACTGCCGATGCGGCGCGATTGCTGGTTGCGCGCGTCCTGGAACGGCTGTCACCCTCGGCACGGTTGATCATCACGCTGCTGGAAATCGAAGACCGGCCGGTCAAGGAAATCGCCGCATTGACCGGGTGGTCGGTGCCGCTGGTGAAGGTGCGTGCGTTCCGGGCGCGCGCCGAAATGCGAAAAATTCTGGCCAGATTGCCCAAAGACAAGTACCTGTAACCCGGCGCCGCAAGCCGGCGTCTGAAACATCAGATGCGTATGAACCCGGCTGAATTACATGAGAAATTGATCGCCGCCGCCCGCGCGAACCCGCCGGGCGATGGTGTGCCGTACGCGTTTGAGAAGCGGGTGATGGCCTTGCTGGCAGCGCGCACCACCAGCGGCAGTTCCGTCCTGTGGGTACAAGGGCTCTGGCGGGCGGCCGTTTCATGCCTCGCCATCGCCCTGATGCTCGGCGTCTGGGCCTTCTTCAATCCGACCACCACGGCGAACGCCGGGGACCTTTCGCAAAATTTTGAAAGCACATTGCTGGCGGCGGTGGATCAAAACGCACAAACCCAATGAATTCATGGAAAGTGGTTCTGGCTACCGTGGTGATTTTTGGCGCGGGCGTTTTGACCGGCGGCTTGCTGGTGAACCACGTTGACCGCGAGCTTGGGCTCCATGCCCGCTTTCCGGCCTGGAGGGAAAATCCGCGCGCAGCGACGGGCGATCGGGAACCGCCGCACCCGGGAGAGTTGTCCCGGCCGCGCTCACCGGAAATGTGGCGGAAAGATTTCATCCAACACCTGGACAAAGCACTTAAATTGACTCCGGAACAACACGCGACGATTTCCAAAATCATCGCCGAAGGCCAGGAACGGAACCGCGAAATCTGGACCAATGTCGCCCCTAAAATGCGCGAGGAAATGGAGCGGGTCCACCAGCGCATCCGGGAAGAACTGACGCCGGAACAACAGAAGAAGTTTGAGGCGATGATAAAACAATTCGCGCCGCACGGCCCGCCCCATGACCGACCGCCGGCGGGTCCGCCACCCGCCACAAATGGTGTCCCGCCGCCACCGGGCGGAACGCCCGGCGTTTGAATCATTTCATTTCTCCACCAGGAGCGCGCGGATTTTTTTCCGCAGTTCCTTGGTGATGGAGCCGACGGGGCGGTTGCCATCCACAACGGTGAAGCCGTAATTCTTCCGCAACTGGCGGAACGCCGCCTGCATCGCGGTCTGATACTTCAGGAAGCTGTCAAACATGTCGCGCGAGAGGCCAAGGTCCATGCCGCTTTCCCAATAGTCGAGTGCCGCGTTTTTGGCGAGGTTGCGCTGCACCAGTTCCTGGGGTTCGACGGAAAGGTAAAACACCGCGTCGGGTTCGAGCGCAATGCCGTATAAATTTTTCAGCCACGCCTCATCCATGCCCCGCACCATGTCGCGCGCCATAAGCGTGTAAATATAACGATCCGACAGCACAATGAACCCGGCCTTGAGCGCGGGCATAATCATGTTTTCCAGCTGGTCGGCAAAGTCGGTGGCGTAAAACAAACTCAACGTCGTCCGGCTCAGGATGTTTCCTTCCTGCGCCTTGGCCAGTTCGGAACTGACCAGGGTGGAGTGTTTCAAGCCCACCTGCACCGTCGCGTGTCCGCAGGTTTCCAGCCAGTCCACCAGTCGCGCAATCTGCGAGGAACGGCCCGAACCGTCCGCGCCCTCGACCACAATCAATTTGCCCACCAGGTCCTCCAACGGATAGCGGGGAATACCGTGCCCGTAATAGCGGCGGCCCTTTTTGGCGCCTTCGGGATGAGTCATCGGTTTTTTCATGCGGCCAGATCTTCCTCGGTTTCCTTGACCTTGTTGTCGGGCGGGAGCGGGGGCGGCAACGGCAGGGGCCGGCGGCGGCGGAACCGCACCAGGTTGATCCGCTCGCCCACGACCTTGCGCACGAACGATTGCTGTTTCTCGACATTCTGATTGGCGTCAATCACCATGAATTTGAATTCGCCCGCCATCGCCAGGTACTGCTCCAGAATGCGGCCCTGGAAGATGCGAAAACTTTCGTAGGGATCGGCCGAGAGCCGCAAATCCATGCCCGCCTCGAAAAACTTCAGCTTCGGGCGGCCCTCCAGAATCCGGTTGAGCGACACTTCCAGGTCCGCCTTGAAAAAGAACACGATGTCCGGCAGGGCGGCGAAGTTGTAGATGCCGCGCACCCAGTCCGGTGGACAACCGCGCGTCACATCGCGCGCGAACGCGGTGAAAATGTAACGGTCGCACAGCACCACGTAGCCCGCGCGCAACAAGGGCAGCAAATGGCGTTCGTAACGGTCGGCGAAATCCGTTGCGTGAATCAGGCTGAAGGTGGTCGGCGTCAGCAGTTCGCGCTTTTTGCCCTTGCTGGTGGCGGATTTCACCAGCTCCGAGGAGTTCCATTCGCTGAAGTAGACCTTGATGCCCTCGGCTTCGAGCCAGCGCTTGAGCAGGTAAATCTGCGTGGACTTACCCGACCCGTCGAGGCCCTCAACTGCGATGAGCCGCCCGGGGAAATTCAGTTCGGCAAAAGTTTTCATCATTCGTGAGGCAAACGCATATTGCGTTCCTTAATTCTATTCTACGCAAGCGGCCGCCGGTCACAAGCGCAAGTTGTAACACGGCGGCACCCGCCGGCTCCGTTAAATTCAGGTGAATTTTTCCCCTTTGTGAAAAAAATCACAAATTTGCTTGCCCGTGTTGCAGGCACCCATTACGTTGATTTTGCCAGTTTTTTAGCAAATAAGGTCTATGCGCGCCAACACCGAAATCGGTTACGATTCCAAGATTGAAGGAGACGTGATTGTCACCCGCGTGGACGCCGCGCTCAACTGGTTTCGCAAAAATTCCGTCTGGCCGATGCCCATGGGCCTGGCTTGCTGCGCCATCGAATTGATGGCGGCGGGCGCCAGCCGGTTCGATATTTCCCGCTTCGGCTCCGAAGTGATGCGGTTTTCCCCCCGGCAGGCGGATTGCATGATCGTGGCCGGCACCGTCACTTACAAAATGGCCATGTGCGTCAAACGCATCTATGACCAGATGCCCGAGCCGAAATGGGTCATCGCCATGGGCGCCTGCGCCTCCACCGGTGGCATGTATCGCAGCTACGCTGTGCTCCAGGGCGTGGATCATATCATCCCGGTGGACGTTTATGTGTCCGGCTGCCCGCCGCGACCCGAGGCCGTGCTCGACGCGCTGATGAAATTACAGGACAAAATCGGCACGCAGCCGGTCCTGAAGGACCTCGTGGCCGTCAAAGCGCTGCATCCTGAACCCAAGGCGGCGGCTTGAATTTTTGACCACGGATGAACACGGATAAACACGGATTCAAAAAGGCTGGTCGTCCCTTTCGTGTATCATCGCGAATGAATTTGAATTCGTGTCCATTCGTGAAATTCGCGCTAAACATCCGTGTCCATCTGCGTTCATCCGCGGTTGAATGAATTCTTTGGAACAAGCACAGAAAATAAAGGTGAGGTTCGGCGACTTAATCTCCGAAGCGGCGGAGTTTCGCGGCGAAGTCACCCTTGAAGTTGCCGACGCGGAGAAGATTGCCGAGGTCTGCCGCTACGCGAAAAGCGATCTGGATTTCAATTACCTGGTGGACATCAGCAGCGTGGACAATTATGGCGACGACCCGCGCTGGACGGTGGTTTACCATTTGCGCGGCCTGAGGCATGGCTGCGAACTGCGGCTTAAAACGAACGTAAGCGAGGAAAAATCAGAATTGCCGAGCGTCATCGGTGTCTGGAACACGGCCAACTGGCACGAACGCGAAATTTACGACATGATGGGCATCCGGTTTCGCGGCCACCCCGATTTGCGCCGGATTTTGATGTGGGAAGGTTATCCGTATTTCCCTCTGCGCAAGGACTTTCCGCTGGCAGGCAAATCCAGTGAGCTGCCCGGCGTCGCATTCACCAAACCGGCACCGCTCGAAGGCGGACCGTTCGTAACGGTGGCCGGTAGTGGGGACGCCACCAACCGTGAACCACGCGTTCGCAATCCGGAAGAATAATTTTCATGGCCACCGTTCAAGACGTTGAGATTCGTGATTCCGCCGCGCGGGCAGCCCAGGCGGCGGAAGAGCTTCAAGATGTCCAGGGCGACAAGATGGTCCTGAACATGGGGCCATCGCATCCGGCCACACACGGCGTGTTGCGCATCGTGCTGGAACTGGACGGCGAAATCATCACCAAAGCCGTGCCGGACGTGGGTTACCTGCACCGCGGCGACGAGAAAATCGCCGAGAACATGACCTACACGCAGTTCATTCCCTACACCGACCGGCTGGATTATCTGGCGCCGCTGGCCAACAACGTCGCCTACGCGCTGGCAGTGGAAAAACTGCTCGGTATCGAAAAGGATTTGCCGCCGCGCTGCCAATACATCCGCGTCATGTGCGCGGAGCTGGCGCGGATCTCGGCGCACCTGCTCGGCCTCGGCGCGTTCGCCATGGACATGGGTGCGGTGACGGTCTTCCTGCTCACGTTCACCGAGCGTGAAAAGATTTACAACCTGGCCGAGGCGGTCAGCGGCGCGCGGTTCACCACCAGTTACACGCGCATCGGCGGTCTGATGCGCGACCTGCCGCCAACCTGGCTGGATCAATGCCGCAAATTCTGCGACGAATTCATCCCCGCCCTTGACGAAGTCGAAGTTTTGCTCACCCGCAACCGCATCTGGGTGGACCGCGTCCGCGGCCTCGCGGCGATTTCGAAGTCCGATGCGATCGATTATGGCTTGAGCGGCCCGAACCTGCGGGGCAGCGGCGTGGAATGGGACTTGCGCAAGAACCAGCCGTATCTTTGCTACCCGGATCTGGAATTTGACATTCCGGTCGGTGCCGTCGGTGATTGCTACGACCGTTACCTCGTACGCATGGAGGAAATGCGCCAGAGCGTCCGCATTTTACGGCAATGCATCGCGAAAATTCCCGGCGGCGCGGAAAACCAGACGAAAGAACCGATCAACGTGGCCAACGGCAAGGTGGTTTTGCCGCCAAAGCAGAAGGTGCTCACGAAAATGGAGGAATTGATTCATCAATTCATGCTCGTCACCGAAGGCATGAACTGTCCGCCCGGCGAAATTTATTTCGGCCACGAAAACCCGAAGGGCGAACTCGGCTTTTACATCCACAGCAAAGGCGGCGGCACGCCTTACCGGATGAAGATTCGTTCGCCCAGCTTCGTGAACTTGAGCATCATCCCGAAAATTTTCACCGGTTGTCTCATCAGCGATACGGTGGCGATTCTCGGCTCGCTTGATTTTGTGATGGGAGAATGCGACCGATGAGCACCGCGCACACCGAACCGATACCCAATCCGCTCCAGCGCCAAAGCGGCTTTGCCGCGTCGGCGGCGCTGGAGGCGGAAGTGGACGAATTGGTCACTCGTTATCCGGTGAAGCGCGCCGCTGCGCTCATGGTGCTGCACGCGATCCAGGAGCAATTCGGCTGGATTTCGCAGGAGGCGGTCGAGTGGACAGCGCGGAAACTCGAGTTGCAGCCGATCAATGTTTACGAGTTGGTCACGTTTTATCCGATGCTGCGGCAACAACCGATGGGCAAATATCAAATCAAGATCTGCCGGACGCTGAGTTGTGCGCTGGGAGGCGGGTATGAGCTGCACCAACATTTTTGCGAGAAACTGGGCCTGGACGCGCACGCACACGGCCCGCAGACGACGAAGGACGGAAAGTTCACGGTCGAATTCGTCGAATGTCTCGCCAGTTGCGGCACCGCGCCGGTGATGATGTGCAACGACGCCTTTTACGAAGGCGTCAGCCACGCGAAGGCGGATGAAATTGTCGCGAATTGCAGATGACTGAAAACCGATGCCAATCGTAAATCGTAAATCAAAAATCGTAAATGGCCGTTGGCTGCCCGACATGGATTTGAACCATGACAAACAGATCCAGAGTCTGCTGTGCTACCGTTACACCATCGGGCAAGCCGGAGCGTCTGACAGGCTAAAGGGTTTCACGAACCCGTCAAGCCAACAGACCACTGGCGTGAGTTTGAGTGACGACCGCCCTCACCCCGGCCCTCTCCCCCGGGGAGAGGGGGAAGCTACGCACGTCACTCAAGATTTTGCTCGTCTCAATTGCAATCACCGTCTTTTTACTGTTTGCCGTAAGACGCATACGACAACCCGGGTCGTCCGGGCCGTCAACAACTGGCAAATGATTCTCCCTCTCCCGGGGGAGAGGGCCGGGGTGAGGGCGGACGTAACAACAAATTTCCCAGCATCATGTAATTAGCCATGCCGCAGGAATATAAACTGGTTTTGAAATATGCCGATGAACCGGGTTACACGCCCGACATCGAATGCTATCTGCGCCATGGCGGCTACGAAGCGCTGAAGAAGGCGCTGACGATGCCGCCCAAAACCCTGCCCGATGGTAAAACCCAGTCGCCGCAGGAACAAATCCGCGAGGACGTGAAGATCTCCGGCCTGCGCGGCCGCGGCGGCGCGGGTTTTTCCTGCGGGCTGAAATGGAGCTTTGTGGACCGCAAGAGTGGCAAGCCGATTTACCTGATTTGCAACGCCGATGAATCCGAGCCGGGCACGTTCAAGGACCGCCAGATCATCCACAAAGACCCGCACCAGCTCATCGAGGGCATGATCATCTCGTGCTTCGCGAACGACGTGAAGCTCGCCTACATCTATATCCGCGGCGAAATGCCCGAAGGCGCGAAGCGGCTCAACCAGGCGCTCAACGAAGCCCGCGCGAAGAATTTTCTCGGCAAAAACGTCCTCGGCCGTGGTTACGATCTGGAAATTTACGTTCATCGCGGTGCGGGCGCTTACATTTGCGGCGAGGAAACCGGTCTCATCGAATCGCTTGAAGGCAAGCGGCCGTATCCCCGCATCAAGCCGCCGTATTTCCCGGCCGTGCTCGGCCTGTGGATGTGCCCGACCATCGTCAACAACGTCGAGACGTTGTGCGACGTGAAACACATCGTCGCGATGGGCGGCGCGGAATATGCCAAGCTCGGCACCCCGAACAATACCGGCACGCGCATCGTCAGCCTCAGCGGCCATGTCAAACGGCCCGGTTACTACGAAATTGAAACGGGCAAGGTCACTATCGGCCAGCTCATCAACGATCCGGCGTTTGGCGGCGGTCTCCGTGAGCCCGAGCCGGGCCGGCCACCGCGCAAGCTGAAGGCCGTCATTCCCGGTGGTTCGTCGGCGAAAGTTTTCAAAGCCGGAGAGAAATTCAAGCTGAAGCGCAAAGGTCCGGACGGCCAGGTGGCCGAGCAGGAAGTGGACATGCTGGATTTGCCTTACGATTTCGATTCGCTCATCGCCGCCGGTTCCATGAGCGGTTCCAGTGCCATCATCGTGATGGATGACAGCGTGGACATCGTCGAGGCATTGGCCAACATTTCCGAATTTTACGCGCACGAAAGCTGCGGCCAATGCACGCCCTGCCGCGAAGGCTCGCTCTGGATGAGCAAGGCATTGCATCGGCTCACGCACGGCGAAGGCCGGGCGAGCGACGCGGATTATCTGGTTAAAATCGCTGACAACATTCCCGGTGGCCGGACGATTTGCGCGTTTGGTGAGGCCTGCTCGTGGCCGGTGCAAAGTTTTGTCGCGAAATTTAAGGACGAATTTATCGCCAAAGGCAAGGCCGACGAGGAACGGCGCGCGAAGGAAAAAATTGACCCGGACACGACGCCGTCGCAGCAGCATGAATCGGCAACTGCGCATTAAATGAAAATTGAACACTCAAAAGCTGTGGGTAGCACCTGCCTCCGGCGGGTTCAATTCGGCGTCTCGCCGAATTGCCACGGCGCGCGCATGACAGGAATCCGACAAAGAATTACTGGAGATGTCCGTCGGCAGTCGGTTTCGGGCGTGACGCCCGAAACAACCCGCGGGACGCGGGTGCTACCGACATTTTTCTCCGCGTCTTTGCGTCTTTGCGTAAAATAGAAATGTCAACCACCGCCACAACTGAAACAAAACCCGCCGCACCGGCGATTGAAAAAATCAAGGTGAAGGTGGACGGGCGCGAGCTCGAGGTGCCCAGGCTGACACCGGATTGGCAGGGCAAGCTCGTGCCGACGACGATGATTCAGGCGTGCGAACTGGCGAAGACGGACGTGCCGCATTATTGCTATCATCCGAAGCTGCCGGTGGCGGGGAATTGCCGCATGTGCCTGGTTGAATTCGGCACGCCGGCGCTCGGCCCGGACCGCAAGCCGGTGATGAATCCCGACGGCACGCCGAAAATCGCAAAATCGCCGCGCCCGGCCATCGCCTGTGCCACACCAATTTCGCCCGGCATGGAAATCTACACGAAGACGCCCGGCGTGAAACAGATGCGCGAAGGGGTGCTGGAATTCCTGCTCATCAACCATCCGCTCGATTGCCCGATTTGCGACCAGGCGGGCGAATGCAAGCTGCAGGAATACTCGGTGGATTACGGCCAATCGGCCAGCCGCTTTGTGGAACCGAAGGTCCACAAGCCCAAGGCGGTGGATCTCGGTCCGCGCATTGTGCTCGACGACGAGCGCTGCATCCTGTGCACGCGCTGCATCCGGTTCACCAAGGACATTGCCGGCGACGACGCGCTCGGCATCGTCAATCGCGGCAGTTACAACACGCTCACCGCTTATCCGGGCAAGGTGTTTGATAACAATTACACTCTGAATACGGTGGACATCTGTCCGGTTGGAGCGCTCACGTCGAAGGATTTCCGCTTTCAGATGCGGGTGTGGTTCCTTAAGGAGACCAAAAGCATTTGCACGAGCTGCGCGACCGGCTGCAACATCATCGTCGGTTCGCGTGAGGAAAAGGTTTACCGCTACACGCCGCGCGAAAACGACGCTGTCAACGCCTGCTGGATGTGCGATCACGGCCGACTGAACTACAAATGGATCGGCCGGGGAGACCGATTGAAGGAAGTTTTGGTTCGTGATGTAGGACAGGCTTCCAGCCTGTCTCCATCTAAAGAAAAATCAGAGACAGGCGCGACGCCCGTCCTACGCAAAACGACCTGGACGGCGGCGCTCAATGAAATTGCCGACAAATTGAAAAAGGCGCCTCACGGTTCGGTGGCCATCATCGCCTCGGCCCGGCAGACGAATGAAGAGTTCTGGCTGCTCAAAAAGCTGGCCGACAAGTTCGGCGCGCTCACGGATTCGATCGGGTATTTTGGCGAAGGCGACAAGCTGTTGCTGAACGTGGACCGGACCCCCAACCGGACCGGCGCGCGGCTTATCGGCATCTGTCAGGCGAACGTGGGCATCAAAATGATGGTCATTGCCGACAGCATCAAGGTCGGCAAGGTGAAAACCCTGATTGTGTTCGGTGAAGACGTGACGAAAAGCAGCATTGACGCCGAACTGCTCGGCAAGCTGGACACGTTGATCGTCAGCGACATTCTGCCGAATGAAACGACGAAGCGGGCGCATTACCTTCTGCCCGGCTGCGCCCACGTCGAGAAGCGCGGCACGTTCACGAATATCAAAGGCCGCGTCCAGAAATTCATGAAGGCCGTCGAGGCGCCCGGCGACGCGCGGCCGGAATGGGAATTTTTGCACGACCTGGTTTACCACGTCACCGGCCAGGACGGTTTCCTGACCATCGAAGGGCTGTTCAACGAAATGGCCAAGGACGTGCCCGCGTTCAAGGGTTTGTCGTGGGCAGGCCTCGGCGACACGGGCGTAACGGTGCCAACCTGACATGAACTGGAACTTTATCATTTTCAGCGTGGTCAAAATCGCCATTGTCGTTGGCGTGGTGCAGGGCATGGTGGCTTATGCGGTTCTGGCCGAACGCAAAATTTCGGCGTGGATTCAGGACCGCGTCGGGCCCAACCGCGCCGCGCCGCCGTTTGTGAAAGCCATCCCCGGCCTCGGACCGGTCTTGATCCGGCTGGGCCTGTTCCAGCCGCTGGCCGACGGCTTGAAATTCATGCTCAAGGAAGATTTCACGCCGGCCGGTGTGCGGAAGGTGTATTTCTGGCTAGCGCCGGCCATCGCGGTGATTCCTTCGATGCTGGTCATCGCGGTGATTCCGTTCGGCTCGCAGATCGGCCACCAACAGATGGTCATCTCAGACTTGAATGTGGGCATCCTTTACACGTTCGGCATCGTTTCCCTCGGTGTCTACGGCATCGTGCTGGCCGGTTACGCGGCGAACTCGAAATATCCGTTCCTCGGCGGCATCCGGTCGAGCGCGCAGATGATTTCGTACGAAATCTCGATGGGTATGTCGGTGATCCCGGTCTTTCTCATCGTGGGCAATTTGAACCTGAGCCAGATCATCGGCTGGCAGTCGCAACACGGGTGGCTGGCGTTGTATTCGCCGGTTTCATTCATCATCTTTCTGGTCGCGTCCTTTGCGGAAACCAACCGGCTGCCGTTCGATTTGCCGGAGGCGGAAACCGAGCTGGTCGGCGGCTACCACACGGAATACAGCGCCATGAAATTCGCGCTGTTTTTTCTCGCGGAATATTCCAATATGATCGCCTCGGCGGCGATGATGGTGACGCTGTTTTTTGGCGGGTGGACGCTGCCGTTCTGGGGACTGGACCACCCGGCGGCGAGCCTGGGAATGGGAATCCTGCAGATCCTGGTTTTCCTGGTGAAAATGCTTTTGTTCGTAGTGCTGTTCATCTGGGTGCGCTGGATGTTCCCGCGCTTCCGTTACGACCAGTTGATGGACCTGGGCTGGCGGCGGTTTTTGCCGCTCGCATTGGTAAACATTTTGATCACGGCTGTCT
>DATEGR010000113.1:0-8015 GCA_035279985.1 Verrucomicrobiia bacterium | reverse complement strand
GGAAACCGTGACACTGAAACCGGCCGTGCCCCCGGCGAAGACCGTTTGATTGGTGGGATGGCTGGTAACGAACGGCATCATGTTCGCCGCACTCAGCGTGGCAAAAGCGTTGGTTACCTCCGCCTTGGAAACACCGAAAACCATGTACCAACACACACTGCGAGACTGGCCGGGACCGAGCGACCCATAATTTTCAGCCAGGTTGATCGCGATATCGTCGGAGGCTCCGCCGGGGTCCACCACCGTCAAATAGCCATAAGCGTTGGTGTTGTTAAATCCGATCGCGCTGGGCACCTGCAAACCGAAATCTGAGCCAAAACCGAGGCTGAGGCCGGTATTGGGCCCGGTGGCAACCACCAGGTCGTTGGTGAGGTTGACGGAAACGACATCATTGAGGGTGCTGTAAGTGGTGGCCGAGTCCTGATCGGGATCCGTGCTGTCCAGCGTGACGAGATTGGACAGGGTCGTTAAGCCAACATTCTGAAAGGTGTCCACGATCCTGATCGCTTTGTTGGTGGTGGCAAAGGAAATATCACGTGTAAAATGCAGGCCGGGGACGACCGTCGCGTCAATCAAGGCCCGTTGCAGATTGCCGCTGCTCAGGTTGTTTACGGTAACACTCTGGAAATTCCCGTTGGCGTAATTCATACCACCCGCTCCGATGACATAATTATAGACCGGCGTGCCAGGCCACCAAAAGTCCACACCCGAGGCGCCGCCCGTACCGGCGGAATTAAATTTGCCCCCCGTGCCGACCGCAATGAAGACGCCATTGGTATCAATGGGCAGATAGAGATAGTTGCCATTCAGGAACATCGGGCGGGAAGGAACTGTGACAAACAACGTGGCATTGGAACTGAGCACCGAACCGTAAGCATTGGTTACCAGCGCCGCGTAGCTGCCCGCCTGGCTCAACTGCACATCGGCCAAAGCCAGGGTCGTATTGGTCTCGCCCAGGATGTTCGTTCCGTTGGTACGCCACTGATAGGACAAGGGTGTCCTGCCTGAGGCCAGCACGTTGAAGTTGGCCGTTCCATCCACAATCACAGCCTGGTTGGTCGGTTGCGTGATGATGGTCGGCGCGAGCATCAGTATGGTCAACGTGACCGGACGCTCTTGAACTGCGCCGCTCATCAGGTTGTGGAAAGTTACAGTGGTTGTGTGAACGCCGTTGCTGAGGCCACAAGCGTTTGTATTGATCAGCACGGTCACGTTGGTGCTGGCTCCGGGCGCGAGGCTGCCGCCAGACGGATCCACGGTCACCCACTCCGACTGTGTCCCCACATCGGTCAAGGCTTCGATGATATAAGTCGCGTTGGTCTGGCCCGAGAGCGTGAACTGGAACAGTCCCCCGGCATAGGACGGCGCGCTGAGCACCGGCGGCACCCCGCCCGCCGGAGCGATGGCGCGGAAGAACCGATGGCTTTGCGGCGAATTGATGGCAATGACACGAATTGCATCTGGCGAGGTGTTGGTCTTGACCGGGACCCACGTCGGCGGGTAACTGGCCGACCAGTTGAGCGCATTCGTCCCCGCATTGCTGAGAGTGTAGACCTTGTTTGCTGGACTGAACGGCCCGCCTTCGTAGCCTTGAGAAACAAGTCCATCGGGCGGACTGACCAACAACAAGTCGAACGAACGGGTCATAGTATAAGCGAGAATATTGGCACGCAGGTTGGCTGCTTCGGTAGCCGGGCTGTGGAAGTTGGGCGTGGTCATGCCACCAAACAGCACCAGCCCATTTCCGTATGGTAACTCCGCGAGGACCACATGTCCGTTGGCCGTGTTGGTGATGAGCGTGACCAGGCTGCCGCCGGTCACGGTCGCATGCCCGAAGTAACCTCCCGTCCACGATACACCGACGGGCAAGCAAGGACCCTGGAAAACAGGATGGAATGGATCAGCGGCCGTGCCGGTGGTGGTGTCGTCGGGGTAAATCAGGTTGACCCCAAAACCCAGCGCCATGCCGCTGCCTTCATTGGGGGCCGCATTAAGAAACAGCCGTCCGCCGGCTGCCACCCAGTTCTGCATGGCGGTCATGTTGGTCGTCAAGAAGGCCTGCATTGCGGACGCATCCACGTCGGAGCCTTCCATGAAAATAAACTGACAAACCGGACTGAAAAGCGTTACGGGATTGACCGTTTCGTAACGCAGGTCCTGCCAGTTATTCGTGCCGAAAGCCCGGTTCATGGCCGTTTCATTCGCCGTGGAACCCCAGGGGTCGCCGGCGGTGGAACGCAAATAAACGGCTGGCGGCACATCGTCATTCAAAATCGTACCGGTGCCCGCTCCGCGCGCCAAAGTCGCATTGAGCGGGCTGGCGAGATTAACGTAGAATGTTTCGTCCGCTTCGCCAACCGTGTCTCCGTTAATCACGACATTGATCGTCTGATTTGTCTGGCCCGGTGCAAAGTTCAGCGTGCCGTTTGCGGCCACATAATCGCTGCCGGCAGTGGCCGTGCCATCGGCGGTGGCAAAGTTGACGCTGACCGGCCGGACAGCGGCGGGAGTCAAATTGACGGTGAAAACGGCGTTGGTTGGGCCGGCATTCCCTTCCAGAAGGCTGACATCGTTTATGGACAGCGCCGGGACCTCGACCGTGGTGACCGCCGTCGCCGAATTGTTGGCCGGCAGAGGATCAACTTCCGTGCGCGAAACCACGGCCACGTTTGTAATCATCCCGCCGGCAATGGGAACCACGACGATTACCACGGTGGCATTGGTTCCGCCCGGAACCGTGCCCAAATTGCACGTCGCCACCCCTCCGCTTTGTCTGCAGGTCCCCTGTGAAGCGGTCGCCGAAACAAACGTGACTCCGCCGGGCAGGACATTGGTCACCACCACCCCCGTCGCCAACGCCGGGCCGGTGTTGCCAACGGTGAGCGTGTAAGTCAGATTCGCCCCGACGGGAATCGGGTCGGGCGCATCGGTGACGCTGATGGAAATATCATTCTGCAAGACCACGTCGAATGGGTTGCTGGAACCGGTGTGGCCGCTGCCGTCATCCGCCTGCAAGACCACGTTGGTCGCGGGTTGCTGGACGGTAACATTGCCGGTCCAGGCGCCGTTGACAAAGGTGCCGGAGTTGGTCGGCGTGATGCTGATCGGCGCAGCACCTCCCACCGTGTAACGCAAGCCAACCATCGGCCAGTAACCCACGTCGGTCGTCGTAGGATACGTGTCTGACGTGGCGTAAAGCGAGGTGCCGATTGTGCCATGGGAGAAACCACCGGCTATATTCGTAATATCAGAATAGGTGTCGTTCGTGAAGAATACCGCGACCACATAGCTGGAGCCGGCCGCAAGCTGAACAGGTGTCGCCAGGGCAGTCTCGTTCCAGGTTCCGGTCGAACTGCTGACGCTTTGGCTGGCCAGCAATGCCCCGGCGCCGGTCCAGATTGACACTTTCGAGCCAAAATAATGGCGGACATGCGTCACCACCAGGTTATTGGTTGGAGTGAAGGGATAGCCCCAGGTATAAGTCCCCAGGAACGACTGATAGGGCAAAAAACCGTCTAACATGCGGTTGGTGGTTTGGCCGCCGCCGCCGTAACCCGCCAGCGAAACCGAACGGTTGAAGTTGCTCACGGTCACGTTGAACTCATCCTTGGCTGTAATCGCGGCACCAAACGGCTGATTGACAAATTGCGGCGATGAAATCGGATTCCACGCAAAATGATCCACCCCGCGCGTGGTGAACTGCCAGACCGGACCGGCGGTGGTGCCGGTTTTCCGCGCGACGATTTGCCAGTAATACGTAGTCTGCGGCGCCAGCATCGGCAAAGACCAGCTCGTGTTGGTGGTGGTGCCGCGCAATTCGCGTGGCCCCGGTGTCGGGTTCGTCCCAAAATAAACGTCGTTCGAAATGACCTCGCCGGAAACCGCGCCCGACTGCCACGACAAGCCGGTGGTTTGAATCACGTTCGTAGCCAGATGCGCGGGCGAGGGATTGAACGGCACGGGCGGACTTTCGTTGTCATAAATCGTCATCGCTCTCGATCCGTCGGCGAAACTTCCGGCGCTCGCCGTGATATGGGCGACCTGCGCACCGTCCACGTCGGGGTCATCAATGACCGTCAGGTTGAACAAACTGGATGTTTGGCCCGCCAAAATAGTAACTGTCGGCGGCACCACCAGTTCCGTGGTGTCATCGGAAACAAGCATGACCACCAGGTTGGTCGGTAAAGTGCCGGAGATGCCGACGGAGCCGGCATTTGTCAGGATGCCATCCCCTTCCCTCGCCTGTGCCGGCAAGGTGACGGTTAAATTGGTATTTTCATTGTCGAGGACGGTGATGAGTGCACTCCCATCGGTCCAGTTCTGGACGTGGGCAGTGACGGTGGCTGTCTGTGGGCCGTCAATCTGGTTGTCATCCACTACCGTGGCAGTGAACACGATGGAAGTCTGGCCGGATGGGATCATCACCGAGGCGGGAACCTGGATTTCGGTGGTATCACTGGAGGAAAAATTCAGCGTGATGTTGGCTGCCGGAATGCCGCCGACTATCCGCACGGCGCCTGTCACTGCGCCCTGGCCTTCGGTGGCCGTGGCCGGCAGGGTTACTCCCAAGGTCGCCGTTTCGTTGTCGAAGACCGCGATGTTCCCGCTGCCGGTGCTGTAGCCGGACGCCGAGGCGGTCACGGCAGCCGTTTGCGTGCCGTCCAAAACTCCATCGTCCACGATTGTCAGGTCGAACGTGGCATTGGTTTGTCCGGCAAGAATCGTGACGTTCAACGGAACCGTTACCTCCGTCGTGTCGCTGGAAGAGAGCGTCACCGTCAGGTCCGTGGCCAACGCCGCCGGCAGCCGGACCTGTCCCGCACCGGCAAGCACGCCGTCGCCTTCAGTCGCACTCGGCGGCAGAACCACGAACAGCGGCAATGAGCACGAGCCGTACGAACTTAAATCGCTCTCGGTAAACCCTGCCGGCACTCCCGCCCCGGCGGACAACCCGGCCAAACCATCGAGGGCCTTCACGGTGAGGTAAGTCAGGCGAATCCGCCCGTCAAAGAACAGCTCCATCTGGAAACTGTTGGTCTGACTGGCCGCTCCGTATTCCGGGACGGCGAGGTAGGTCACCGCCACACGATTGCTCATTTGCTTCCAAGTGACCTTACCCGTGCTCGGCAGCAGGTCGTCAAACAACGCCGACACCCGGGGCCGGTTGAAGTGCGCCGCATACGATTCCAGATACGTGCTGTCCCCGGAATCCATCGTCAGATAGCCGTTGCTCCCGATGTAGAAGATATTGGTTCGGCGCCCATAAATCGCAACTGTGTTGGTTCCCGAAAGCGTCACCTGGGCATACGTGTCATCACTCATCGCAACGGCTGTCCCGCCAGTCAGATCGGTGGGGAAGCTGGTCGCGGGTTCCCGACACAACGCATAGAAACTCCCACTGCCGTCCGGCGTGCAGGTGAATGTCTGGAATGCCAGATCGTTAACGGAGGTATCAAAAAGTTCGGTGAAATAATCGGGCTGCCCGACTCGCAACGTAAATTGCCGGCTTTGCACCACCTGGCTGTTCAAATTGGTAAACCAGACGGTGGCTGAGTAAATACCCATTGGCAGGCTGCCGACCGAGGCATCCAGACTGGCCGTCACTGAAACTCCCAAACCACCCGGGTCGAGCGTGCCGCCGGCGGGGAGGACATTCAGCCAGGTCGAACTGTTGATCAGCGTCCAGCTCAGTGAATTACTGCCGACGTTGGTCAGCGTGAAGGCCACGGAATTGGGGGTAAATGGCCCACCCACCGGCCCGCTGCCCGAAAAATCGGTACCGGGAGTGATCCGAAGATTGTCCGGGATGTCGAAGGCTTCGTGCACGCCCGTGGTTGTGGAACTGGCGGGCGATGTCGCGCTGTAGCCCATCCCCCGCTTGGCAAACGCGGCCCATAACTCGTTCCGGTTTGCCCCGCCGGTGTCTACCTGGTCGGCCTGAATAATCGCATCGCGCGCCTGGAGGAAATTCGGATTGGCCGGCGACAGGTTCATGCCGTCGGTAACCAGTTGGAGAATCAATTGATTACCGGCCGCCCAGCCGTATTTGTTGATCAGGGCGGCGCGGGCTTCCCAAAGAGTCACACACCACACTTCGCCCTGATTGTGAACCTCGTTGGCTGACACGGTGCTGCAGGTGCCGAACATGCCGGTATGGTACGGCGCCGGTGAAGAACAGTAATCGGCTTGTGCCGGGTCAATATCTTTAAACGTCAGGGGGTTTCTGGTCAGGTCGGTCGTGTATGGGTATCGCCGGATGCCAAAATAATAATTCTGCAGATCACTGGCGCCGCCAACCTTGTAACTGGCATACCCCCCGGCAGCATAGTTGCCGTTCACATCGTCTCCCGCCTCGCTCAACAGCGACAGTGCGTAAAAATCAGACCAGCCTTCGCCCATGCCAGCGGTCTGCAGCGCGCTGATTCCCACCCCGCCACCCACGCGCCGATTGCTCAAGCCGTGGGTGTACTCGTGCAACACGACGTCCGCGTCCAAATCACCATCCCGGCGCGGATTCGGGCCGGTGAAGAGATACATCTGCATGCGCCCCGGCGAGCCATCGGGCGGCGTGGAAAAGTTCGCATTATTGAACCCGCTGCCGTCCTGGGCGTCGGCCTGCACGGCGTCATTGCCCAGCCCGCCGCGCCCGAAATTGTTGCTCTGAAAATTGCCCGCCGCCTCGGTAAAACCCAGCTCGTAAAGTTTGTCGTGCATGAAATTGTTCCAGTAAAACAACTGCACCACTGCGGCCGAACCGTAGTTGGTCGGGTCCTGGCTGGTGAGGTCCATGGGAAAGTCAAACACCCGGAATGGCGCCCCTTGCGGGCGTGGCAGGTCCGGGAGATCGTCGGCGTTCCGATCGGCATGGGCATCCGCGTTGTTACCGAGCGTTTCGTTGCCGCCATCATTGATCCAGCCGGCGGGCGACGCGTTGGTGTCGAGCGCCGGAAAGATGACCAGCGAGCGCGCCACCAGCGGCGGCTGGTTGGTGACCGGTGTCGCATAACCGGGCGAAAAGGGCGATGGACTGTCACTGGTAAAAACCCGATAACTCGCGTCGCTGAGATAATCAGTGAGGCAGTGGCGGAGCAGCACTTCGCCGGTTTGTACGTCCACAAGCACACGAAACATTTCGTCACGCGTCCGGCTCGTCAGGATTACGTCCCAGCATAAACGCAAGGTTTGCCCGTCCATCGGCAGCCAGATGAGCTTTGCTTCAGTTTCACCCCGCAACCCCGGCGCGGTGAATTTCTGTTTCTTTTCGGCGCCGGCTTCGGGAGTGGCAGTTGGCATCGCTTGCTCCGGTTTAAGATCGTCCCCGATGTTCACGGCCGCGAGCGCAACGGCCTGTGGTGCGGTTATGGCGGGTGCCGCTTCCACCACCGCCCGGTTTGTCGTGCCCCGGTCCGCCGCTTTCCCGGCATCGCCCACGAACTGGCTGCCCAGATTGACCAGTTCGCCCCGCGCGGTCGTATGTGAAATCAAGACCGCCTCAAAAATGCGGATCCCGTCCACCTGCTCCTCCCAAACCACGGTCCTTAAACCGTTATATGGAGTTGTGAAGTCGCGCGCGATGCGAGCCCGGTCCAGGGCTTCCGGTCCGAAGCCGAACAGTTGATGGTTTTCCCTCAAAAATGCCTTGGTGACACGGTCCGGGTCGCCCGCAGCAATCCCTGCATAACTGCCGGCGGAAATCGCTGCACCCAGGCCGTTCGTACCCGTCAGAAATCGCTCGCCAGCGGAAATGATTTTCGGCGCGCCCGTTATCGGATCAAAATCCACATGTGCCGAAGGCAGACGCGCGCGCAGTTGCTCCACGACGGAATGCTGATCAGGCGACACCTGGGTAACGACTTGAAGCCCGTTCGCCCGCTTGTCGAAGTTGGGCAAGGGAGCAAGTGCCGGTGCTCCCCCGGTCAAATTTTTCGCTGCGAACAGGAAAAAGGAGATGAACGCGATCAACACGCCGGGAATCCTTAATTTCATAGGAACGCCTTTCTGGTTATGGCCATTTT
>DATEGR010000112.1:0-4200 GCA_035279985.1 Verrucomicrobiia bacterium | reverse complement strand
TTGCCGTCCTGCCGGTGGTTTCATTTTCCGGCCCCATGCTGGCCGATTTGCTGACCGGCTCGTTCGTCATCGAGAATATTTTCCAGATTCCCGGCATCGGTGTTTTTTTCATCAACAGCGCCTTGAATTCGGATTACACCGTGGCCGTGGACCTCGCGCTGCTTTACGCCATTCTGCTTATCGTTTTGAATTTGATTGTGGATTTTTCCTACACCTGGCTCGACCCGCGTGTGAAATATGAGTGAGCAAAAGCAAGCGCAATGGTTGCCGGACAAGAACGCCTGGCGGCGTTTCCAAAAAAATCGACCCGCCGTCGTCAGCGCGTGGTTTCTGGCCTTTCTGCTGCTGATCGTAATCGCCTGGCCCGTCCTCTTGAAAATCTCCAGTGCGAACTTCGCCCAACTCCACAACCCCGACCAGCTCTCCGACGCACAATTTTCCGCCCCATCCCTGCAACATTGGTTCGGTACGGACCTTCACGGCCGTGATCTTTTTTCCCGCGTCCTGTTCGGCGCGCAAATCTCGCTCCTGGTCGGTGTCGTTGGGGCGATGGTCAGTCTCGTTATCGGCGTGCTTTGGGGCGCGGTGGCCGGCTATCTTGGCGGACGGGTGGACGCCGTTTTGATGCGCATCGTGGATGTTCTTTATTCGTTGCCTTCCATCATTTTCGTCATCGTGTTGATAACGACGCTGGGCGGATTGCTCAAACAATCGCATCTCGTTCGAAATTCTCCGGCGCTGGAAGGCGCGTTACGAGTGACACTGTTGTTCGTCGGCCTGGGCGCCGTGTCATGGCTGACCATGGCGCGCATCGTGCGGGGACAGGTGCTTTCGTTGCGAACGCGCGCCTTTGTTGAAGCCAGCCGCGCACTTGGCGGCGGGCCCGTGCGGATCCTGGCGCGGCACATCATTCCGAACATATTTGGCGTTGTCATTACCTACCTCGCCCTGACGATGCCCGCCATCATCCTTTACGAATCGTTTTTGAGCTACCTCGGCCTGGGCGTGCAGGCGCCGATGGCCAGCTGGGGGACGCTCATCTCGGATGGCGTCTCGCAAATCAATCCCATCCGGATTTACTGGTGGATGATTATCTTTCCCGGCGGCGTGCTGGTGGCAACCTTGCTGGCGTTGAACTTTCTCGGCGACGGCCTGCGCGATGCCTGGGATATCAAAAGCAAATGAAGAAGGCAGAAGGCAGAATGGTGAATGATGCTTGCACGGGCTGGAAGATGAACACTTCCTGAAATCTCCGTAAAACTGGAGCACCGAGCGCCGTCTCGGCGCGAGACAGGAATTTTCCCCGCAAGCCGAGACGGTGCTCGACGCTCCGAACGTCGGCGAAATGGGTATTGCGGAAATTTCTTTCCGCCTTCTGCATTTCTCCTGCCATCCGTCATGGCGAGGGGTGCTGGCAACTTGGGCCGTCCGCCGGTCATCTTCACAAGTCGTGCCATCAAATTATCAAGAAGCCGAAGCCCGTCAGGGCTGGCATTCCAATCCTGGCAACGCATGTCAATCCGCTCATCATTCCGGCACTGTCCTGAATTCAGGCGGCCCGGAGCCGTAAACGGGGAACTCCAAACTTCAAATCAGGACACGACCAATATTCCGGCGCGGGAGAAGTTGGAGCCGACTCACGTCGGCTGCTACGGCAGTCCGAATCTCTCTCAAGCTTGCGAGCCTGGGGCGGGAGGGGAAGCCGCCCGTCTGGCTGCGTGCTGGCGAATGTGATCGAAATTTCCCTGTTCACAACAGGCCACAAAACCTTCCGTCACCGTCTTCAATTCTTCCCAGCGGGCGCGGATTTGTTTGGCTTCCGGTGACGAGATTTGGTCATCGGCGGTGGCGGTGGCGATGACGTGCAGCAAGTCGGCGAATTCCTGAACAATCTGGTTGGTGGCGGGTATCAGGTAATGCGGATGCGGGGCGTTTTTAGGGTTCTGGATAAAGAAGCCGCCGGCGCGCTGGCAAATCCATTGGACCAGCCGGTGATCGCCGGTGCTGGCGAGCAGCGCCTCAATGCGATCGAGCGGGTTGCCGGTGCCGCTGCCGGAGGCGTGATTCGGCGGTTCCGCCCATTTGTAGACCATGGAGAGCGACAGGCCGAGATCGGCCGCGACCTGTTTAGGTGTCTTTTTCTCAAAAACCTCGCGCAACAGTTCGTAGGATTGCATGGCCAGACGATGAAAAAGCCGGGGCCGGTTGGCAAGCGGGAAGCGCCTTTGGAGTTCCGCTTTCAACTGGATTCAGGCAGGAAAGAATCCTTTACCCACAGATGGACACGGATAAACACGGATTAAGACAAAATAAAATGTTACTGCAACAAACCGGGACGCCCCAACTGGCTGGTAATCTGGCATCCCTCGCTAAAAAACTTTCTCCATCCGTGTCCATCTGTGTTCATCCGTGGTTCAATTGTCATGTTTACAAATCTGCCGGCAAATTATAGATGCGGGCGTAACGGGGTTGGTGTTTGATAAACCCAACGTATGAAGCAATCCGACAACCACAAACCCGCCTTTCCTGCTTGCGTTGGCAGACGGTTGGGATTTTACTCGCTCCAACCAAAATTCAGCGAGGGATTATGATTATCTACGGCATCTGTCTGGTGACGGGTTTAATTTTCACGGTGGTCAGTGTCGTGTTCGGCCATTTTTTCGGACACGGCGGGCACGTCGCGGGCAGCGGCGGCAATGTGGAGGCCGGCGCGGACAGCAGCGACGCGCCCGGCCTCTCCATTTTCAGCCCCACGATCCTGGCCGCCTTTATTACGGCCTTCGGCGGCTTTGGCCTGATTTTCACCCAATTTCAAAAAACCAGTCCGGCGGAAATCAGCGCGCCGCTCTCATTGGTTGGCGGTTTTGTTGTGGCAGGTATGTTGTACGCGTTTTTCGGTTCGGTGTTCCGCCATACGCAGGGATCCAGCGAATCCCACGTGGCAAGGCTGATTGGCACGGAGGCCAATATCATCACGCCCATCCCCGCGAATGGCGTGGGCGAAATCGCCTATGTGGTGGGCGACACGCGTTACACCGCTCCGGCCCGCGCGGAAAATGGTGCGGTGGTGGCCAATGGCCGGACCGTCAAAATCACCCGTATCGTGGGAACCCAGTTTTACGTCCAAGCCACCGACTGATTTAATATTCAACAATCAATATTCAACGCTCAACACTTAACTTAAAATGAACCTTACTCCCTTGTTGGCCGAACTGAACATCATGCAGAGCGGCATCATCATCGTCGCCTCGGTCGTCATCGTCATCGTCGTGTTCCTGCTCATTTACATGGTGCTGAGCCGCTACACCAAGGTGGGGCCGAATCAAGTCCTCGTCGTGTCCGGCCGAAAGCATCGCGCGGAGGACGGCTCCAAGATCGGGTTCCGCATCGTCAAGGGCGGCGGCACGTTCGTCTGGCCGATTCTGGAGAAGGTAGACATCCTCTCGCTGGAACTGCTGACCATTGATGTGCAGACGCCCGAGGTTTATACCAGCAAAGGCGTGCCGGTGAAGGTGGATGGCGTGGCGCAAACCAAAGTCAAGGGAGACGACGTTTCCATCCGCACAGCCGCGGAGCAATTTCTGGGGAAAAACACCGATGAAATCCGCAACATTGCCACACAGACGTTGGAAGGCCATTTGCGCGCAATTCTCGGCACGATGACCGTCGAGGAGATTTATCAGAACCGCGATGCCTTTGCCTCGAAAGTTCAGGAAGTGGCCGCCGGCGACATGGCGAACATGGGTCTGAACATCATCAGCTTCACCATCCGCGACATTCGCGACGGCCAGGGTTATCTCGACGCCCTCGGCAAACCGCGCATTGCCCAGGTCAAACGTGACGCCATCATTGCCCAGGCCGAGGCCGATCGCGATTCAACCATCCGTTCCGCCCAGGCGAACCAGGCCGGCCAGGAGGCCAAGTTCCAGGCCGATACCAAAGTCGCCGAGGCGCAACGGGATTACCAGATGAACGTGGCGAACTATCAGGCGTCGGTAAACCAGCAGAAGGCGCAGGCTGACCTCGCTTACGACTTGCAGAAATTCAAGACCGGCCAGCTGGTGAAGGCCGAGGAAGTGCAGGTCAGCATCATTGAGAAGCAGAAACAGATCGAACTTCAACAGCAGGAAATCCTGCGCAAACAGCGCGAACTCGAAGCCACCGTCCAGAAACCGGCGGACGCCGAACGTTACAAGGTCG
>DATEGR010000111.1:0-4013 GCA_035279985.1 Verrucomicrobiia bacterium | reverse complement strand
CGCTTTACCCGATCGGGCAGACCCGGTGTCGCGCCCGCCGCCCCGAAACCCGCCCCCAAAGCACCCGGCCCGTCCCCCGCAGCGGCGCCCAAATTTGTCGCCCCGGACACCGGCGAAATCATCGTCATCAAGCCGCCGATTGTGGTGCGTGAACTGGCCGTACAGTTGAAGCAGAAGCCGTTCAAGATCATCGCCGATCTGATGGAGCTGGGTGTTTTCGCCAACGTCAACCAGGCCATCGATGAGAAAATCGCGCAGCAACTTTGCGCGAAATACGGTTTCCGGTTCGAGGTGGAAAAACGCGAGCGCGGCGGCGGCGCAGTCCATGCCCCCGTCAAGAAGGTTGAACTCGACATCGAGGACAAATCGGAGGATCTCAAGCCGCGCGCACCGGTCGTGACCATCATGGGCCACGTGGACCACGGCAAAACCACGTTGCTGGACGTCATCCGCAAGGCCAACGTGGCGGCGGGCGAGGCGGGCGGCATCACGCAGCACATCGGCGCTTACACGATATCCGTGCCGCATCCGGAACGCAAAAACGAGCTGGCGCAAATTACGTTCCTCGACACGCCCGGCCACGCGGCGTTCAGTTCCATGCGCGCCCGCGGCGCCAACGTCACCGACCTGGTCGTGCTCGTCGTGGCGGCCAACGACGGAGTCATGCCGCAAACCATTGAAGCCCTTAATCACGCGAAGGCGGCCAAAGTTCCCATTCTGGTGGCGGTCAACAAGATTGACCATCCCAACGCGAATCCTCTGAAAGTCCGCCAGCAGTTGCAGGACAAGGGGCTGGTGCCGGACGACTGGGGCGGCGACACGATTTTCGTGGATGTATCGGGCCTCACGAAACAAGGCATAGACAAATTGCTGGAAATGGTTTTACTCCAGGCTGAGTTGCTCGAGTTGAAGGCGAATCCCGACCGCCGCGCCAAGGGCAATGTGATTGAATCCGGTGTCGAACCGGGCGGTCCAACCGCGACGGTGCTCGTGCGCAAGGGCACGCTGCGGGTCAGCGACATTATTTTGTGCGGAGAATTTTACGGTCGCGTACGCGCCTTGATCAGCGAGGAAGGCAACCGCCTCAAGGAAGCCGGCCCGTCGGTCGCGGTGAAGGTGCTGGGTTTGAACGGCGTGCCGGATGCAGGGCTGGAATTCAGCGTCGTGGAGGATGAAAAGGCGGCCCGGGAACTGGCCGAACAGCGCTTTTTTGAAGCCAAGGCCGAAGGGCAGGAGGAAAAGAAAGTCACGCTCGAAAATCTCTTCGATACGCTGGCCGCGGAACAAAGCAAGGTGCTCAAAGTCGTCGTCAAGGCCGACGCCCAGGGTTCGGTCGAGGCCATCGTCGAAGCCCTCAAGAAAATCGAATCGGACAAGGTTTCGCTCGAAATTCTGCACAGCGATGTCGGCACAATCACGGAAAACGACGTGGCGCTGGCCTCCGCATCGAATGCCGTCATCCTCGGATTTCACACGCGCGTGGACAGCACCGCCGCCGAAAAGGCCAAGCACGAAAGCGTGCAGATCAAACTGTACGCGATTATTTACGAGCTGATCGACGAGGTCAAAGAAGCCATGGCCGGACTGCTGGAACCGGTCGTCAAGGAAAACATCATCGGCTCGGCGGAGGTGCGGCAGATTTTCGAGCTCTCCAAAGGCACCCCGGTGGCCGGTTGCATGGTGGCCAGTGGTCGCATTGTCAAGGGCAAGGTTCGGGTGCGACGACGCAAGGACGTGATCTACGAAGGCATCGCGCAATCGCTGCGTCGGTTCCAGGATGAGGTCAACGAGGTGCGCGCCGGCATGGAATGCGGCATCCGCATCGAAGGTTACAGTGATTTTCAAACCGGTGATGTGATCGAGAGTTATTCCGTCGAGAAAGTGGCGGCAAAATTATGAAACTTCGAAACGTTGAAAAGGGGTTAAGATTACGATTAAGAGCAGGGTTAAGAGGTCAAATCGGGTCGTAATCGTGATCGTAATCCCGGTGCTTACTCGAAAATGCCAAGTCTTCGACTCCAACGTGTGCGCGAATTGTTGAAGCGTGAAATCGGCGAAGCCATCCGCCGCGAATTTCACGTGAGCGAATGCGGATTGATCTCTGTGAATGATGTGGACGTGGCCGGTGACCTCAAATCCGCCACGGTGTTCATCAGCATCCTCGGCAATCCCGACCAGCAGAAACGCGGTTTTCAGATGCTCAACGACCATCGCGTCCGCCTGCAAGGCCTGATGGGACGCGCCGTGGTGCTGAAATACACGCCGAAGCTGAAATTTGCCTTCGACGATTCCATCGGGCGCGGCAACCGCGTGCTGCAAATTATCGAGGAACTGGAAAAAACCACGCCGGAAGCTGACCACGATTAATGTGAAAAGTTATCCCAGAATCATTGACCGCATTCTTGACGCGATGCGCGAAAGCAAAAACCTCTGTGTGGTCGGGCATATCCGACCGGACGGCGATTGTGTCGGCTCCCAACTTGGCCTGGCCCTGGCCCTGCAAAATGAGGGTAAAAAGGTGTTCTGCTGGAACGAGGATTCCGTCCCGCAGAAATACAAATTTCTCAACGACAAGGAGCTTTTTCAAAAACCCAGGCGCGGCTTGAAGTTCGACTGCGTTATTGCCACGGATTGCGCGAGCCTGGAACGATTGGGCAAGGCGGGCCAGTGCGTCCTGCACCGGAAAATCCTCATTAATATCGACCACCACGAAAGCAATACACGCTATGGCGACATCAACTGGGTTTCGGCCCGCGAGCCTTCCTGCGGCGAGTTGATTTATCGCCTGCTCAAGGTGGCGCGCTGGCCCATTACCAAACCGATCGCCGACTGTCTCTTCACGGCCGTCTCCACCGACACCGGTTCATTCCAATATGCCACGACGCGGCCCGGCACGTTTCACGTCGGCGCGGAACTGGTCACGCGCGGCGCGAACCTGGCCCGGATTTGCGACGAGGTTTACCAATCGTATCCTTTGTCCCGCGCGCGGCTGCTCAAACACATTTACAGCCGGTTCCGGCTGACGCACAACGATCGGATTGCGTGGTTCTGGCTCAAGAAAAGCGATTTTGGCCGCACGGGTGCCGCGAGCGACGACACCGAAGGGCTCATTGACCATATTCGCGACATTGAACCGGTTGTAGTCGCGTGCGTCTTTGAAGAAATTGAGCCGGAATTGACGCGCATCAGTCTGCGTTCCAAAAGCGACAAGGTGAATGTGAGCGATATTGCCGAGCAATTCGGCGGGGGCGGCCACCCGGCGGCGGCGGGGGCGCGCATCCCCGGCAAGCCGCTCTCGGTGCAACGCAAGGTGATTGCGGCGGTCAAGCGCGCCCTGAATTCCGCCAGGTGACTGCTCATGCAAGAATTCTCCCCGCTCGACGGCGCCATCCTGATTGACAAGCCCGCCGGCCCCACGTCGCACGATGTGGTGGACGCGATTCGCCGCCGGTTCGGCATCAGGAAAGTCGGCCATTGCGGCACGCTCGACCCGAACGCCACCGGCCTGCTCATCATCGTGCTCGGCCGGGGCACAAAGCTCTCCGAAAAATTGATGGGCGATGACAAGGTCTATGAAGGCACGATCCAATTCGGCATTGCCACCGACTCTTACGATGTGGATGGTGAAGTGACCGAAACCAAACCGGTTCCTCCGCTGAAACTCGACCAATTGAACGAAGCCGCCGCCGCCTTCATCGGCGACCTGATGCAGACACCGCCGATGGTTTCGGCCATCAAAAAAGCAGGTGTGCCGCTCTACAAACTGGCGCGCAAGGGAATCGAAATCGAACGCGCGCCGCGGCTGGTTCACATTTACAATTTCCGTTTTGTTGATTACCACGAACCGATGGGCCAGTTTAAAATTGCCTGCACCAAAGGTACTTATGTTCGCAGCATCGCGCACGAACTTGGCCAGAAAATCGGCTGTGGCGCGCATCTGGCCACTCTCCGTCGCACCGCGTCCGGCAAATTTGACGCGGCCGGGACGACGCCGCTGGCCGAGGTTTTGAAAT
>DATEGR010000110.1:0-7297 GCA_035279985.1 Verrucomicrobiia bacterium | reverse complement strand
TTGTGCGCGCTTGCGCTTCTTTTAGTTGTTGGGGCGTCAACTCTCTGGCCAGCAGGCTGCGACTCCTTGCTGCGTCCGAATCTGCCTTGGCAGCCACACTAAACCACGCATACGCCTCAACCGCATCCTTTGCCACGCCTTCACCCTCGTAATAGCAGAGGCCCAGCTTCCATTGAGCGGGCGCGACGTACTGCCCGGCGGCTTTGCGATACATCCTCACCGCCTCCGCCGCGTCTTTCTTCACGCCTTCGCCATTAGCATAACAAAGGCCCAGATAGTAGTGGCCAATCGCATCCTTCGGATTGAGTTCGATGGCTTTGGTGAAGTCCGCGAATGCAACGTTCGAGTCGCCTCTGGCTAAATTTATAACGCCGCGATTGAGGTGGGCTTCCGCATTGCCCGGTTTGAGTGCGATGGCTTTGCTGGTGTCCGCAAGAGCGCCGTCCAAGTCGCCTTTGGCTCCCTTCGCCAGGCCGCGATTGACGTAGGCCTCCGTATTGCCCGGTTTGAGTGTGATGACTTTGGTGAAGTCCGCGATGGCGCCGTCCAAGTCGCCTTTGACTCGCTTCGCGTAACCGCGATTGATGTAGGCCTCCTCGTCATCCGGTTTGAGTGCGATGGCTTCGGTGAAGTCCGCGATGGCACCGCCCGGGTCACCGCTGAGTGTCTTCGCAGCACCGCGATTGACGTAGGCCTTCTCATCATCGGGTCTGAGTGCGATGGCTTTGGTGCTGTCGGCGATGGCGCCATCCAGGTCGCCATTTGCAACCTTCGCAGCGCTGCGAAGGACGTAGGGAACTGCATCATCGGGTTTAAGTGCGATGGCTTTGGTGCTGTCGGCAATGGCGCCGGTCGGGTCGGCTTTGGCTTGCTTCGCAATGCCCCGATTGACATAGGCAACCGCATTATCGGGTTTGAGTTCGATCGCTTTGGTGTAGTCTGCAATGGCACCACCCAGGTCGCCTTTGGCTTGCTTCGCAATGCCGCGATAGACGTAAGCATCCGAACGGCCGTTATACACGTTTGGCCCCGGCGCAGCCTGAATCACGGAGGAATTTCTCAATGCGGTTGCGGATTGGATCGTGGCTGGTGAGTTGTTTCCAGTTGTGGTCGCAGATCGAGGCGGTTGCTGACTTGAAAAATGCAAATAAATCAAGAATACCGCTATGCAAATCGCTGCAATTAAAAGCTTGCCCGTAATCCGTCCTTCCCAGTCCCAAAGGGCCAGGATAAATTCACCGCCGGGAGCCTTTTGCAAAACTCCTCGCAAGCCGCGCTTCTCCTTATTTGGTACGTTCGGCATACCGTTAAATCATCCGCAAAAGCCTCGAAACTGTCAAATTGCGTGGTTCCGGTCGCCGAAATTCCGGCACGGTGTGCCCGCCTTCCGAAAAAGTGGGAAGCGACGATCCCGCGTCCAGGGAATTTTCACCATTATTCGCCGCCAACCCTCCGAACGGTTGAACGGTAGAGGCCCGGCGTTGTCAAAAAAAGCTAGAGTGGGCTTAGGATACAAGGATAAGTATCAGCAATGGTCGTTGGATCCCAATCCCGCCAGCCGTATACCATCAAACTTTTGGATCGAATTGTATCCGGTGCTTGAATTGTGCCGAAATGAAATGACCAATTTCATAAAACACGAAACTGAAGATGGTATAATTGATGCACTCATAGGAAAATATCGGATCGGTTCAATAAAAAGTGTTCTTCACTTTCGCCGCATCATTGAGGCGCGTTAAATAGCCGAAAGCCAGAGCCAAGATGTTTTAAATCGGCTTCAAAACTTTATTAAAACGCCATTACTCGAAACTCGTGAGGCATTTGATGAGTTTGTTGTCGATAATCGAAGAATACAAAAGGCCGTAGATGCCTGTGATGACTTTCTGTGGAATTTGGAGCGATTGAAATTGGATTACACTCTCGACCGGCAACAGTTGCGTCAGGCTCTCCTCAATGTTCAAAAGTATACGCAAAAGCTTCTTTCAAATTTAGAAGGCACTGATGCGCCAAAGGGCAAATCAGAAGAGGCTAAATGAAGAGAATGCGAACTTACATTAAGTGCGCACTGGCAACATTTAGATTTCGCGGGTATCGCCCGCAGAAGGTCACTTGGAATTCATTAATGAATTGGCTGCGGCCATATACCCCGCAAGACCAGCATCACTTGTTGTCCCTTTTGGATAATGTAAAATATTTAACAGAAGAGGAAACCAGGCGCATCTTGGTGAACCACAACCGTTCTCTGTTAAATTACCTCAATTTATCTAAAATCCCTGACGACAAAATAATCTATGTCCAATTACATGATGCCGGCAGCAGTAGTCCTGTTATGTTAAACATGTTGAGGGATGCGGCGAATCTCGAGCGGAGGGGATGTCAATTCGTTGGTTCAAATGACGTAAAGCAGTTGAACAAACTCACAAGCGACCTTGAGGAGGGTGCGATTATTTACGTTGATGATTTTGTTGGAACAGGGGATCAGTTCGAAGGACTCAGAAAATTTATTGGGGAATACATACCTCCAGAAAACTTCAACCTCGTGCACTTCGTAAGGATTGGGGGGACCGCCGGTTTCCACTTGGTTTGCAAGCCATTTCTCAAGACGGCGCATCGGGCGTATGGAACCAGTATAATGGAGAATCGTAGCAAGGCCATGGGCTGGGCGGCCTGTCGCCCGAACAGGCTTTTGAGGTGCACATGAACCCCGAAAATCGGCCCACGCAATTCATCGCCGAGCTGCGTTGCCTGCTGGCCTACGATCACCGTTAAGGTTTTCAGACTCTTGCAGACTCAACTGTAAAAGTTGAATGCCTTCGCGCAAGCCTTCGGCCAGTTTCCTTTGTTTGTCCTGCAACCCGGCCAATTCTTCTTCCAACTGGCCGCAGCGGGCCTCTCTTTCCTTGAGAACCATTTCCTTCTGGCCGGCTGTCGCCTTCGCTGCATCCAATTGTTCACGCCATTCCGTTTCCAAACGTGTCTGTTCCGCCGCCTGTTGTTTCAAACTGGCTTGGGAACGTTCCAATTCCACGTTGGCCTGATTGAGGCGTTCCTGTAGTTCTTTGGCCACCTGTTGCGATTTTGCCGCCGCCTGCTGTTCGGCCGTAAACCTGTTTTGAAGTTCATCCCGTGTTTGCCGCAGTCCTGCCAAGTCCTCTTCCAACTGACCGCAGCGGGTTTCCCTTTCCTTCAGAGTGGTTTCCAGTTTGCTGGACGCTGCTTTGCTTGCGGTCAGTTGTTCGCGCCATTCCGACTCCAAACGCACCCGCTCCGCCAATTGGTTTTCCAGATTGGTTTTGAGTTCCTTGAGTTCATGTTGTGATTTCCCAGCCGCCTGCTGTTCCGCCACAAACTTAGTCTGGAGTTCATCACGTTCCCATCGCAACCCGGCCAATTCTTCTTCCAACTCGCCGCAGCGGGCCTCTCTTTCCCTGAGAACAGTTTCGGTTTGGCCGATCAGCTCCTTGGCCGCGTTCAGTTGTTTGCGCGTTTGCGATTCCCAACGCGCCCGTTCCGCCGACTCCTGTTCCAGGCTGGCTTTGGTTTGTTCCAATGCCGCGGTGCTCTGACGCAGCCGTTCGTGAATGTCTGCACTTTGCGTTTCTCCATTGCTCCGCCGGCTCTCAGGAGTTGGAGTATTGGCCGGGTTCGGCTCGGATTCCCGTTGCGTCTCAGCCTTGATCGGCTGATTGATTCGAGCCGAAGTCGCCGGTGGAAGCGCATCTGCCGAGCCATTGTTTTCGGCGGAATGAGTCTCCTGTTGTGGAGGACGAACGCCTTGCGCCCGCGCCTTGATCAAACTGACGGTCACTTTCAGCTCCAGTTCCAGCGGTGAAACTGGTTTGGAGAGGAAATCATTGCCGCCGCTCAACACGCTCTGTCTGCGGTTGTCGAAATTGCTGAAGGCCGTGACAAAAATGACTGGAGTTTTCTTGCAGTGCGGCAGACGGCGTATCTTCTCGCAGACCTCGAAACCATTCATGCCGGGCATGTTGACGTCGAGCATGATCAGGTCGAATGCATTGGTTTCCAACAGGCTCAGCGCCGCGGCAGGGTCCTTCACGCCGACGGCGTCGAAATTGGCCCGCTGGAGGGAAGTCACATTTACGTGATTGCAAACGGTGTCGTCCTCCACGACCAAGATGTTGGCCTTAAACGGCGGTCCAACAGAATAGCCGTCGTCGTTTTTCAAGAGGCCGTCGAGGCAATCCACGGCTTGGGCAATGGTTTGCAGCATGGGCGGCGTCCCCATTGAAGGCTTGCCCATGATTTCAGAAAGCAACGTGTCGATAGCGTTGGTCAGCAGGCCGACGCGAGCGCAGCCGGCTTGAGCAACGCAGGAATTTAGCAAATGCACACGCTGACGCAGCCCCGACAAATGGGTCTGGCCGGCTTCCGAACCGGGTGCCCTGATGTATCCCATGCTGTGCTCGCGAATTTTTGGGATCATTGCCGCGGCCTCCTTTAGAAATTCCAGGCCCTCTTTCGGAGCGGCGGGTTCTGCTTCAGAATCCGCCATCGTGATTGGGCCGGCACCCTTCCATTGGCTTTCCCCGTTGCCTGTTGCGGCTGGCGGCGCCGAAGGCGTTCTAGCGTTAGTGCCCAAGGTCGCCCGAATAAGCTTGAGCAAATCGTCGTTGTTGATCGGCTTGTGGAAGAAGGCCACTGCACCCCTGGCCATGGCGCGCTCCTTGTCTTTCACGTCATTGCCGCCAGTGATGATGATAATGGGGATTTTCCGGGATTCATCCACACGATGGAGCCATTCCATGATGCGGAACCCATCCCAGGGCACTCCGGCGACATCCGGGGGAAAAGTGATGTCGAGCAGGATCAAATCCGGCTTCTCCATGCGCACCCGGGACACGGCTTCGGCGCCGTCTTGGGCCGTCGCCACCTGATACCCCACCCCCTTCAACTTTAGACAGATGGCTTTGACAACCACCTCGTTGTCGTCCACCACCAGAATTTTTGCCGGCGTGCCCGCCGGCGGTGTCGGGGCATAGACACTTATACGTGGTTTTTCCGTTTCCGGCGTTTTTTCGGCCAAGAACGGAATTTTCAGTCTCACACGGTTCTGACAGCAGGGTCTGTACCAAAAATAGTCATCATTGCGAGGCGCAGTCCATGCTCGACATCATTCAACGCCACCATCGCCTCAACGGCAACCGGCTGTGCAAGCCAGAGCCACATTACCCCTCTATCCGAAAGTCGCTATCACGAGCTTGTGATGGCAGCGAGCCACTTTTATGACCAAGGAGGAGCTTTGCCGGAGCCAATCCTAAGGCTAAACCCGATTGAGGCATATCATGACTACAGCAACTTGGTAATCGTCTTGTATCGAAACCTCCATGAAGAGAATAAGCAACGTTCCGGAATTCCGCTTCCGTTTGTTTGCGATTTTTTGACGGCAGGTTGCGGCTCGTGAGAAACTGGCTGAGGAAAGTTAACTACGAGATTCGGAAATTTTGTTGGCATTCGAGGATGCGCACTTCAATATCCGCTTGCCTATGCGCGTTCACCCTTGAAAGCAGTTCAAGCCGTCTTTCCATCGCGCTGAAACTGCACCCGCCCCTGCGCCAAGACACCCCACGCGACCGAATTGCGCCACCGGTGCACTCCGACCAGGTTGCCGCTCCATTCCCTCGCTGCGAAAGCCAATCCGCTTCGTTGCTGCGATCTGCCGATCCGTTGACCGATTACGAAACTGTCATACTCCGTACATGTTGTCTTCATATCAGTCTATTGGATTCAACCGTGTTGTAAATAACACTACAAAACAAAAACCAAATAATTATGAACCTAAAAGTAATCATGTATGCACTGGTGGGCTTGGGGTTGGCTGCCACCATCCACCAAACTGCACTGGCCGCGCCCAAGGAAAAACCCAGTGCCGAAGTCGAAGCCAAAATCACCGCAGCGCTCAATGCCGCCTATCCAGACGTGGTCATCATTAAGATGGGAAAGGAAACGGAGGACGGGCTCTCCTTTGTGGGTGTTACACTCACCTCCAAGGGAAACAAAATGGACGCGGACGTGACTGAAGACGGCACGATTGTCGGGACCGAGGAAGCAGCCGACATCTCTATAGTTCCCAAACCGGCGGCCGAGGCCCTAAAAAAGGCTACCAAGGGCATGACGACCAAGAGCATCGAAATCGCCAAGACCTATGCCGAAGCCGACAAGAACGACAAGTCGGGCACCAAGGCCGTTAAACTGGCCCAACCCACCGTTGCCTACGAGGCCGACGTGGTAAAAGACGGCCAGAAAGGCGAATTTAGTGTCAGCGCCGACGGAACCATTCTGGAAAGCCCGAAGTGGGCCAAATCGGGAAGCAAGGAGGACAAGGAATAATTTGTTCGCAAACGGGCGAGCTCTTTGTGGTGGTTTAGTTCGGGTCAAACAAATCGCTGTCGTGCTATTGTACGACAGCGGTTCTTTTGAGAGTTGTACGAGCTTGCTCACAAAGTCCTTATTCAAGATTGTTGCTTGCTGTGGAACTTCTCCGCATTCGACACCTCGCGGCGCCGCTCCCATCTTCTTCGGCTCTTTATTCCGCGTTAACTTGGTCTCCGTTTCGTTTGTGCTCGTTGCACCTTTAGTTTTTCAGCACAGTCTGGGTTTGTCGTAATTCTTTTCTCCCAATAATATCCAGTCTGAGCGTGCTGGTATCGGCATCTCACTTTTCATCCTTGAGCACCACCAGGAATTGTTTCATCGCCGGGGACAGGACTTTGTTATTCCTAAAAATGACGCCGAGTGGACGGTAGAAGGGACCGTCGTTAATCGGCACGGCCGCCAGTGTTTGCTGGCTGACTTCCTGCACTACCGTTCCCTGCGGGACAATAGACAGCCCGGCTTCAATTTCCACTGCCCGTTTAACAGTTTCGATATTGTCAAACTCCATTGCGTACTCCGCTTCCACTCCGTGAGCCCGTAAAATCCTGTCAACCGCCTTTCGTGTGGGTATGTTCGGCTTAAAGGCGATGAATTTCTGGCCAGCCAGCGCCTTGAGCTTCACTCCCTTTTGCTTGGCAAAGGGATGCTGCGGATGGCAGATGAGCACTAATTCATCTTTCCGAAACGGGACAAGTTCGAGCCTGTCGTTGCGCTCCGGATAGGCGACTAATCCAAAGTCCACCACGTTGCCCAGCACATCTTCATACACCTGCTTGGCGTGGCGGTATTCCACATGGACGTTCACCGTTGGATAATCCTTCATGAATTTTTTGATGTAGGGCGGCAGGTCGTGCAGGCCGATGCTGTAAATTGTCGCCACGCGGATGGTGCCCGCAATAAT
>DATEGR010000109.1:0-8427 GCA_035279985.1 Verrucomicrobiia bacterium | reverse complement strand
TTGTTGTACGCTTCCGGCGTCGGCCGGAAAATTTTCCCCGACCACGCGCCAGCCGTTGGTGCCCTGACTTTGCAGGGTAAAATCGTTTTTACCACGTACTTCGATTTCCGCAACGGGCGCCGACAGCTCCAACAGGTACGGATCGCGAAAGTCGTTGACCGTGCCAAACCAGGGTGACAATGGTTCTTTGGCAGTGGTGACGATGGTGTTCCACCCGTCGTGCTGCGCAAAAACCAACGACGAATTGGTTGCCGGACTTTTGCCGGCGTGGATGGCGGTGACGAAATTTGTTCCCCGGCCGAACCACAAATCCAGAGTGGCAGGCTGCAAATCATACGCGGACAAATCCGCTTTCGGATTATCGGTGACAAATTGCGAGACCCTTGCCGTTTGGAGGCGCTGGAGGGCTTCGGTGATTCGACTGCTGTTGGCGCGCGCCACGAGCGGACGGGTCATCTGCCAGAGATGATTGGTGGTGTTGCGATGAAGTTCGATGACTTTCGTGCCGTTGGTCAAAACAATCCAATCGGGCGCATTGCCGTTGAAATCCAGGAGCGCCGTGTCGCGCCAGTCGTTGGCCGAATGCGGAAGGAATTTCAGCCAGTCGGCGTCGGTAACGAACGCGCCGTCGGTCCCGACGACGCGCAGAAAAACCTGGTCGCCGGGCGCGGTTTTGTTGCCCACCAGGAGCTGCCAGCGCTGGTCGCCGGCTTCCACCACGAGCGAGACACTGGGGGTTTCGAAACCGTAATCCGCTTCCGCGCCGCGTTGTTCGCGCAGTTCCCCGGCGCTGATGCGAATGGCGGGCGTGAGTTTCTGCAACGCCGCCAGCAAGGTTTCCACGGCGGCGGATTGAGCCGGATAAGCGATGGGCCGGGTCAGCCGCCATGCGCCGTTGGTGCGGTCGGCGCGAATTTCGAGTGCGTTGGCGGGAATCACCTGAATGCTGGTGACCGTCGCGGGCTGCAAGTCCGGCAGGATAGCGGACGGTTCCGTATCGTTCGGCCGCAGGAAATGTTCAAACGCAAAAATGAACGCGAACAACGCCGCGGCGACGACCAGCCAGACCAGGGTGTTTTTCGAGTTCATTATTTTCTGCGACGCAGCCAAACCAGGCCCCCCAGCGCCAGCACACCGCCGGGCAACGCCCCCAGCAACAGCCAACGGACCTGATGTTGTTGCTGCCGCGTCATCATCAGCCGGAATTCAACGACGGGGCGCGGGCCAACGCCCTTCAGCAGGGTGGGACGATCCAGCAGCCAATTGACGGCGTATCCGGTGAAATCGCGGTTCGCCCCGCCATCAATAACCCGGTTGCTGAGAAATAACGAATCGCCCACCACCACCATCCGGCAACCGCCATGGGCGGTGGCCAGCCCTTTCACCTCGTTCTGTCTCACGGCGACCATCAGCGGATAACTGTGGGGGGGCAGGCCATGTTCGTTCATCAGCACAGAATCAGGGCCGGAAAAAGCCAGTTCCTCCACCGTGGGCGCATCGGCAGGCGGGTTCTGCCAGTTTATACGGCTGACGGGTCGCGGTAGAATCAGTTCCAACCAAAGCCCGGTCAGGGGATTGACGACCGGCTGCTGGCTGAAGTTGTAAACAATCACGTCCTGTCCCGAGTACGTGTACTTGGGGTCCTGCACCACATCGGTGCCGACATTTACGCCCCAGTGCCGGAGAATGCCTTCCAGACCGGTGGGATGTTGGACGGAAGAGTAATCCAACAACAAAAGCAATCGCCCGCCTTGCGAAAGGTATTGGTCTATTTTTTGAAGTTCCGGATTTGAAAACAAGGTCCTGGGCCCGGCGACAATGAGTAGATCGCAATCGTCCGGTACAGGGTTGTCACCCAACAAGACAAGCGGTTTCAGCTGGACATAATTCTGTGCCAGGACGGCGGCGAATTTCAAATAACCCGTGTCACCGCTGTCGGCTGGTGATGGCTCGCCGTGGCCTTGAAGAAAATATGCGGTGAACGGCTTGGAATTTTCGAGCGTGAGCAATGTGGACGTGAACATCATTTCGCCCAGGAACGCGACCGGTTTTTTCCGGAATTCACGCTCTTTTTCGTTTGGAACCCGTTCGAGTGTGTACTTGGCCAGGGCGTCGCCGGGAACGATTTTGGGCAAACGTCCAGCGCCGCAATCAAAAATGATGAGATTTTTGTCGGTTGGCGAATTGAGTTTGTACTGCGTTTTGATTTTTTCCGCTTCACCCGCGTCGCGCACGTAATCCACCGAGCGGATTGAAATATTCGGGTTCACCGCGTGATAGGCATTGAGCAGGGACAGGATGGTCGGGTAGAGATCGTCCTGGGTGTCGTAGTAAAGGGTTACGGCCACCCGGTTCGTCACGGAGCGAAGCACATCCACCGTGCGCGGGGAAATTTTGATGCGCGTTTGCGAACTGAGGTAAAACCGTTCAGTGAAAACGCCGCCCAGATAATTTATCATGACCACGACGGTCGCCATCAACGCCGTTCGCACCGCCACGTCGAATCCGATTTTCCACCGGCGTCCGGGCGAGAAACTGGGTTGAGGTTTGGGCTGAGCGGTCATCTTATTTCCAACGCCGGCTTTCCACCACGCGCAGGGTCAAAAACAAAAAAAACAGCGTGAGACTGACATGGAAAATGACCGTGCGGGTGTCCACCACGCCGCGCGCGAAATTGTTCATCTGATCAAACAACCCGAAATGGGAGAGCAATTGTGTCTTCCATTGGGTGGCTGCGGTAATCGCCTGGGCGAGAAACCCGAGGGAAAACAGGCTGACACCCAACACAAAACTGATCATCGCCGCCGCCATTTGGCTCCGGCTGAGCGCCGAGGCGAAACAGCCCAGCGACAGAAAAAGGCAGCCAACCAGGAACACCCCCAGATACATTCCGCCGATCGTGCCGGGGTCCAGGGCGCCGGGTTGGTCTGTGAAATGCCGCACCACGAAGAGGCACGGCAGCATTGGCAGCCACATGACGGTGTAAAAAAAGAGCGCCGCGGTGAATTTGGCCGCGACCACCTGCAAATCACTCACCGGCGTCGTCATCAGAGTTTCAAACGTGCCCGAAAATTTTTCCAGGGCAAACAACCGCATGGTGATAATCGGCGTGGCCAGCAGCACGATGAGCCAGAAGAAATAAGTCCGGTAAAACAATTCCGTCACCGGCATGGGCGAAGGGTCGCTGCCGAGATTGGTCATCAGCACCACGAAACTCCAGCCAATCAGAAGTGTCACCGCCGCGATAATGACATAACCTGAGACGGAAACAAAAAATGCCGCCAGTTCCCGTCGGGTGAGCGTGAGAAAAATTCGCATCAGCTTTCTTCCTCTTCCTCTTCGCTGGGTTGGGTGACTTGAACGTAAATATCCTCCAACGAATGGCGATTGCGCGTCAGCTCACGCAACACCCAGCCGTTTCGCAGCGCCAGGGCGAAAATCATCGGTCGCAAATCCAATCCGTCCCGCGGCGTGAGCGCGCATCGCTGGAATTCACCCTCGCTGGCTGACACGTCGAAGTGTTCAATTTCAGGTACCTGGGACCAGCATTCGCGCAGTACGCTGGCAGGGGCGGCGAGTTCGACAATGATCTGGCTTTTACCCGCTACGAGCCGCTGTAGATTTTCCGGCGTATCGGCGGCGAGGATTTTGCCGTCGTACATGATGAGCATCCGGTTGCACATCATTTCCGCCTCGGGCAAAATGTGCGTCGAGATGAGTACCGTGTGGGCATGCGCGAGACTCTTGATCAACTGCCGGACGGCGCGAATCTGATGCGGGTCGAGGCCGATCGTCGGCTCATCCAGAATAATCAGTTCCGGATCATGCACCAGTGCGTCCGCCATGCCGACCCGTTGCCGATAGCCTTTCGAGAGCTGTCCGATGATGCGGCGACTCACGTCTGTCAATCCGCATTGTTCCATCACCGTGCCCACACGTTCGCGGGACCGTCGCCAGCCGAGCCCCTTCAGCCGCGCCCGGAACTTCAGGTATTCGCGCACGCGCATTTCGGTATAGAGCGGGTTGTTTTCCGGCATGTAGCCAATCCGGCGGCGCACTTCGTCTGACTGGTAAAAGACGTCAAAACCGGCCACGCGCACCGTGCCGGAGGTGGCCGGCAGGTAACAAGCCAGAATCCGCATGGTCGTGCTTTTTCCCGCGCCATTCGGGCCGAGCAGCCCGACAATTTCACCCCGGGCGACGGTGAACGAGAGGCCCGCTACGGCGGTGCGGCCGGCATAGCGCTTCGTCAAATTCTTCACTTCAATCATCGCATTCTCGTTCATCGCCATCTCGCGAAGTTTAGCTGGAAAAGCACGTTTTCGGCCAACAAAAACTCACCGTGAAGCAACGACCATCTCTATAAACAGGCAAATCCGACAAAAGGTGCGTTCAATTTTTCTGCGCGTCGGCTTGACTTTGCGCCATCATCGGCGCAAAAGCAATTTCAAGATGTCTCCACCTTCCGGGAACTTCTATGTCTTCTGGCGCCGGCGGGCAGGTACGGCGAACGTACTGCGCGACGAAAATGACCTGCCGACCGAACAGCTGCTCCAGGCCGTCTGGCTGCATCAACGCCTGTGTCACGACCGGCTCAAAACCGTGGATGGAAAAACCGTCCGGATTTTTCACCCGGGCTTCGCCAACCCCGAAGGCGGACCGGATTTTTCGGACGCGGTGATTCAAATCGGGGACGACGCGCCACGTTCGGGCGATGTGGAAATAGATTTGCGCGCCGGCAACTGGCGGGCGCACGGGCACGACCGCAATCCCAATTTCCAGAATGTCCTGCTCCACGTGGTTTGGGAAGACGCGCGGCCGGCGGCGGGCGCTCCGCCGATGTTGTCGTTGAGCCGCTCGCTCGATGCGCCCTTGAGCGAACTTTGCGTGTGGCTCGAGGAGGAACCCTTGCGCCGGTTTCCGGAAAATTTGCGCGGCAAATGTTGCGCCGCGTTGCGTGAATTGGACGAAGCGCAAGTGGCCCGCCTTCTGCGCGAAGCCGCCCTGGCGCGTTTTCAATCCAAGGCTGCGTACTTTCGCGTCCGGGCGCAAGGTGCCGGCTGGGAGCAATGCCTTTGGGAAGGGTTGTTCCGTGCGCTGGGCTACAAACACAATGCGTGGCCCATGCAAAACCTGGCTGAATCCCGCGAACGTTGGGCGCGCGGCATGGACTCGGCGTTTGGTCTGCAGGCACGGTTGTTCGGCATCAGCGGTCTGCTGCCGCTCGAATTGTCCCGCGGACAAACCGGTGCCGATGGCTATTTGCGGCGCATTTGGGACCGCTGGTGGCGCGAACGCGATGAATTCAATGATTGCCTTTTGCCGCGCACGGTATGGAAATTCCGCGGCCTGCGTCCGGCCAACCATCCGCAACGCCGGCTGGCGCTGGCCGCGCACTGGCTGGCAGCGGGTGACGTGGTTCAGAAACTGGAACACTGGTGTGCCACGGAGTTGCCGGACACGAGGTTGCCCGGTTCGCTGCGTAAAATCCTGGCAGGGGAACGAGACGAATTCTGGTCATGGCATTGGACGTTTCGCTCCGCGCGTTTGCCGAAACCACAACCGCTGTTGGGCGATGCGCGCGCGACAGATTTGGCCGCCAATGTAATTCTGCCCTGGCTCTGGACGCGGTCGGTTGAGGGCAAAAACAGGAATTTGCAACGCAGGGTTGAGCAGCGTTATTTCGCATGGCCACCTGCCCAGGACAATTCCACCCTGCGGCTGGCGCGGCAGCGTTTACTGGGACCTGGACGGGATCGTTTATGCCGCAGTGCCGCGGCGCAACAGGGTTTGACGCAGATCGCGCGCGACTTCTGCGGGCGCTCAAACGCGGTATGCCGGGGGTGCCGTTTTCCGGAATTGGTATCCGCCTGGCGAACGCAGGCGACTACTTGATTTCCACCCTGGCGAAGGGATTGTTTGCGAAGCCGTCTGATTTTGGTTCGGCCGGCGTTGCGGTCAAGGCGGCGTGATGGTTGACCGGCGCCGGTGCCCGGCCGCCTTCGCCCGCCCGCGGGTTTTTGGCGCGTTTGTTGCGGGGCAGCGGGCTGACCATCACGTTGATGCCGCGCCCGATAAGTTTCGGATCAAAGTCCGGATGGCCGTAAGGCGCCAGTTCGGCGAGGAATTTGCGAATGACCTGGAATCCAAATTCCGTATGGGCCATTTCCCGGCCGCGGAATTTCAGAGCGATTTTCACCTTCATATCTTCGCACAGAAAGTCAACGGCATGGATGACCTTGATGCCAAGGTCATGCGGGTCAATGCGCGGACTGAGTTGGATTTCCTTGACCGTGGAGGCGTGCTGATGCTTTTTCGATTCCTTGTCCTTCTTGGCCTGTTCGTAGCGGAACTTGCCGAAGTCCACGATCCGGCACACCGGCGGTGTCGCGTTCGGGGAAATTTCCACCAGGTCCACCCCCTGTTGCCGGGCCAGCGCCAACGCTTCGTTGAGCGAGATGACGCCGAGGTTCTTGTCGTGCACGTCAATGACCCTTACCTCGCGGGCGCGAATTTTGCCGTTGACCCGGACGAACGAGGCGGAAGAGAAACTGCGTGGAGCAAAAGGGCGGCTCAAGACACCCTCGTCGGTTGTGACTTTACTGGATGGTTCTGCATCAAAAAAACCGGCACTGTCGTAATTAGATTACAATCCATAATTAAGCAATTCATCGGCCTTTACGCAAGTAAAATAAACAGGTTTATCGTTTCGCCAAAATGGCGCGGTTTGCCGCTTCATAGACCTTCTTTAAAGGGACTTTTGCCCGTGCCGCCAGCTTTTGGCATGACTCAAATTCCGGGGCCGCCTGAACAACTTTTTCGTTAAACTTGCCCAATTTCACGGTGATTGTGCCAAAGGGCGTTTGGACTTCCGTAAACTCGCGCCGCAACTTGCGCCGTTCCGCCAGGGTGCGCCGCACGCCAAAGGCGCTGGTTTCACGCAGAATCATTTCACTGAAATTATCCGCTTCCGCTTCTGCGCATAAAACCGTAAGGAGCACACCGGGTCGGCTCTTCTTCATCTGAATCGGCTGGTAAAAGACATCCAACGCGCCGGCGGCCAGCGCCGTTTCGACAAAATGGCCGAGAATTTCGGAATTGATGTCGTCGAGATTGGTTTCCAGGACCGCGATGCGATCGGTTTCCCAGTCCCGCGCCTCAGCAACTTTGGACTCAGGGCCATGGGCTTTAGTCGCCTTGCCCAGCACGGCGCGCAAAATGTTCGGCCGGGTTATGTTTTCACGCGAACCGAGACCGAAGCCGGTCTTTTGGGCGACCAGATTTTGCATCGGCCCAAAACTCTCGGCAAATTCAGCCAGCAACGCGGCTCCGGTGGGGGTGACCAGTTCGTGCGGTTCGTCGCATTGTGTGACCCCGATGCCACGCGTGCCGAGAATGGCCAGAGTGGCCGGCGCGGGAACCGGGAATCGCCCATGCGCACAATTAATCCAGCCGGTGCCTTCAACGACCGGTGAGGCGAGCACGCGCGGTTGGCCGAGCATTTCCAGTGCGATGCAAGTGCCCACGATGTCCACGATGGAATCTACCGCGCCGACTTCGTGGAAATGGACGCGCGCGGGCGGCAGGCCGTGGATTTTTCCTTCCGCTTCGGCGATGCGCTGGAAAACGGCCGCGGATTTTTTCTTCACCCGGCTGGAAAGCCGGCTGCGTGAAATGAGATGTTTGATTTCGGCGAAATTGCGGCTGTCATCGTGGTGGTGCTCATGATGCGAGTGGGGGGCATGCTCCGGTTGCCGGCGATTGACTTTCGTCGTCCGGCCTTCGTCCACCTGCACCTCGAATTTAGTGCCTTCCATGCCGGATTTTTGTTTGCGGGCGATGTGAATATGCCAGCCGGGGAGCTTCAGCTTTTTTAATTCACTTTCGAGTTTGCGGGCATCCACACCCAGATCAATCAGCGCGCCCAGGAACATGTCCCCGCTGATCCCGCTGAAAAGGTCAAGGTAGAGTGTTTTCATTTTTCCAGCAACGCATTGATCTGGCTGGCGGCGTAGCCGGCGCCGAAGCCGTTGTCAATGTTCACGACCGTCACACCACTGGCACAACTGTTCAACATGGCCAGCAGAGCTGCGAAACCGCCGAAACTCGCGCCGTAGCCCACGCTCGTCGGCACAGCGATGACCGGTCGGGACACCAATCCCGCCACCACGCTGGGCAGGGCGCCTTCCATGCCGGCCACGACAATCAACACGTTCGCACTCTGGATGACTTCAAGATGCGGCAACAGCCGGTGCAAACCCGAAACACCGGCGTCATGGATGCGCTCGACCCGGTTGCCCATGATTTCGACGGTCACCGCCGCTTCCTCGGCCACGGGCAAATCGCTGGTGCCGGCGCAAATCACCGCGATGGTGCCCGGCCGTTTCGGCTGAGGTTTTTTATCAAGCGTCACACAACGCGCCAATT
>DATEGR010000108.1:0-5236 GCA_035279985.1 Verrucomicrobiia bacterium | reverse complement strand
TTCGTCCGATTTTTGGGACGGCGACACGCCTTGCCTCTCCCTTTGGTAGAATTCGTGCCAGGCGTTCCGGCTGCTCAAGCGGATGACAAAATCCTGTTCGGTCAGCCCGAACGACCGCAACGTGTCAATGAGCAGCGCGATCAGTTCCGCGTCCGCCGCCGGATCGGTCTCGCCGATGAGGTCGGCGTTGAATTGGAAATGCTCGCGCAGCCGGCCCTTCTGCTGCCGTTCGTACCGGAACAGTTGCGGGACGGCGAACCATTTGATGGGTTTCTTGTAATTGCGTTCGTGCGCGGCGGCCATGCGCGCCAGCGTCGGCGTCATTTCCGGCCGGAGCGCCACAGCGCGGTCGCCCTTGTCGGTAAAATTGTAAAGCTGGCCGACGATTTCGTCGCCGCTTTTGGTGGTGAAGAGTTCGAGCGATTCCAGCGGCGGGCCGTCGTATTCGCGAAAGCCATAGCGCCGGGCAGTTTCACGCCATTGATCGAAGATATATTGGCGGGCGTCAAAGCTCCATCCCGCGTCGCGGGACGGCAGTGGTTCGGGATAAAAATCGCGAAAACCGGGCAGTCGTTCCATAAGTCAGCCGCAAAAAAGCACAAAATCCGCAAAACTTAAATAAATCTTTTGCGGATTTTTGAAAAGTCCGTTTAACAGCCCCATTGGCGCGTGTGCGCCCGGCCCTGTTGACACATCAAACCGCGGCGGCTGGCGCTTGTGTTTTCGGCGACAACTTGAAGACGTCGGCGCGCATTTCCTTGCCGGCCTTGAATTTCACGGTGGCACGCGCTGGAATCGGCACGTCGGTTTCCGGTTTGTTCGGGTTGCGGCCTACGCGCGCCTTGCGAACCTTGACTTCGAAGACGCCGAAGTTGCGCAACTCCACTTTGTCGCCTTTGGCAAGGGCCTCGGCGATGTAGTCCAATGTTTTCTGGACCACGTCGAACACTTGCTGTTGGACGAGGCCAGTCTCGTTGCTGATGCGAATAACGAGCTCGCGTTTGGTTAGAGTCATAGTTTTTATTGGGTTTAATTAAAGTATCACCGAACGACACGGATTGTCCAGAAGTCACTCGCTAAATTTTCGTCGGTTAAATAAGCATAAGGTAATGTAAAGTAACCCTTTAATCCCCACCGATTGCCCCACGAATTACGGATCAGGAACCACTGCTGCCGGTCCTGGTAGCCGACCCCGACCACGGCATGGCCGCCAATGGCGCGCTCGCCGCTGCCCGGCAGTGAAGCGTGACCCGTGCGGGCCACCTGCGGGCTTTCAAAGCTTTCATATACGGTAAAACCAAACACGAACGGATAACCGGACGCCAGACAGCCTTTCAACTGGCTGAGCACCGGCACCAGACGCTGATATGACAGCACCCGGTATTTGAGCGCGTCGGTATAGCATTGTGCCGGCGGCTTGGTTTTGAATTTGGCGATAACGTAGGGCCATTCGGTTTCCGGGCAATCGCCCTGTTTGGCGACACTCTTGATGCCATCGCGTATTTGCGCGCCGCTGTCTGATTCCACCGTATGTTCGATGACGCGCTCGTTGTAATAGATAAACAGGCGGGAGGGAGTAAAGTCGGACACCGCTTGTTTCAACCGGTCGAATTCAATCGCCCCGGCGATGGCGTTGGCGGTGCAACTGCCAAGCTGGCCCTGGTCGTACACCGGCGGACATTGGGTGCGCAAATCCGTGCCGGGCGGCAAAGCCTCCGCCCATTCGACCGGCGCGGCGTAAAAATGGTCGCGGTGATCCGGCAAATCCGGCAGCCAGCCGTAGCGGGAAATCTTGTAGCTCATGGCCTGTGCGGTGTCTGTCCCACCGCCGGTTCATCAACTAGGAGAATTTGCCGGGTTTGTCCAACACAAAAATTTAAGTTTCTTATGGCCTGCCGTTTCTATCCCGCCAGCCAATCATATTCAGCTTATTCACTCCAGGCTGCTCCCAAAAATTGACGGCCTTTACACGAATGTGACTGGTGCCATCAGCCCATTTACGAACGCCATCGCCGGTTCGCAGCTGTTCTTCCGCCTGCAATCGAATTGAGACGCGCCGGACCGCGACTAAAACCTTTACAGTCCGGCCGGAACCCTCCAAAGTACAGGCGTGTTGACTGAAAGCGAATCAAGGGTTCAGACGACGCAGTCGCCTCGGTCGGACCGGATTCAAACGGATTTTGAGAGAGAGATCGAGACGGCCATTCTGCGGTCGCAGGAACACCTGTTGGGCCTGCAAAAGCCCGAGGGTTACTGGGTCGGTGAATTGATGGTGGATTCCACGCTCGTGTCCGACACGGTGGCATACCATCATTGGAACGGAAAGGTGGATCCCGAATGGCAGCGCAAGGCCGTCAATCACCTTTTCTCCATGCAGTTGCTCGACGGCGGCTGGAATATCTATTACGGGGGCCCGTCGGACGTGAACGCCACCATCAAGGCGTATCTCGCGCTCAAACTGGCCGGCGTGCCGGAGACCGACTCCCGCATGCTGCGCGCCCGCGAAGTGGCGTTGCACCTGGGCGGCGTGCCGCGCATGAACACGTTTTCCAAGCTCTATCTCGCCCTGCTCGGGCTTTATTCCTGGGAATACGTGCCCACCATCCCTTGCGAAGTACTGCTCATCGGCAAATGGTTCCACGTGAATTTCTGGGACATGAGCAACTGGTCGCGCGCCATGCTCGTCCCGCTGGCCATCATCAACCATTTCAAACCCACCCGCCCGGTCAAGGTGGACCTGGATGAGCTGTATCCCGAAGGCCTGCATGAACGCGACCTCGCCCTCGCACCCGACCCGGAAGCGGTGTCGTGGCGGAACTTCTTCCTCTGGCTCGACCGGTTGCACAAGTTCGCCGAATGGTTCGCCGAGCACAAAATCCATCCGTTCCGCAAGCGCGCCCTGCGGAAATGCGAGCAATGGATGCTCGAACGGTTTGAGCATTCGGACGGGCTGGCGGCGATTTTCCCGGCCATGCTCAATTCCCTCATCGCGCTCCAGTCACTGGGTTATCCGGACGACCATCCGGAAGTGGTCCGCGCCACGCACGAATTGAAGAAGCTGGAGCATGAAACCGCCGATAGCGTGCGCATCGAGCCGTGTTTCTCGCCGGTGTGGGACACCTCGTACGTGATTATTGCCCTGCACGAATCCGGCATTTCCGAAAACCATCCCGCCCTGAAAAAAGGCGCCACCTGGCTCATGGACCGGGAAATCCGTATTCGTGGCGACTGGTACCACAAGAATCCTACGCGCGTTGAGCCGAGCGGCTGGGTCTTTGAATTCAACAACCAATGGAACCCGGACGTGGACGACACGGCCATGGTGCTGCTCGCACTCCGCAAAATTCCCACCGACCATCCGAACCGGCGCGATGAATGTTTCCAGCGCGGCCTGACCTGGATGCTGACCTTCCAATGCAAGGACGGCGGCTGGGCGGCGTTTGACAAGGATTGCACCAAGAACGTCCTGGAGAAGGTCCCGTTTGCCGACCATAACGCGATGCTCGACCCCGAATGCGCCGACATCACCGCGCGCATCCTGGAATTGCTCGGCGCGGAAAATTTCCGGGTGAACCACGCGCGCGTGAAGCGGGCGCTGGATTATATTCGCTCGCAACAGGAACCCGACGGCTCCTGGTACGGCCGCTGGGGCGTGAATTACATTTACGGCACCTGGCAGGTGTTGCGCGGCCTGCGCGCGATGAATCTGGACATGAACCAGCCGTGGCTGCTCAAGGCGCGGCATTGGCTCGAAAGTGTCCAGCACGAAGATGGCGGCTGGGGCGAACGTTGCAACACTTACGACGACCCGGTCTTCAAGGCGCGCGGTCCCAGCACCGCGTCGCAGACCGCCTGGGCGGTCATGGGCCTGTGCGCGTTCGACGACCCGGACAATCCCTATCTGAAGCGCGGCATCGAATATCTCACCCGCACGCAAAACCCCGACGGCTCATGGACGGAGCACGAAACCACCGGCACCGGTTTCCCCAAGGTTTTCTATTTGAAATACGACATGTACCGCAACGCCTGGCCGCTGCTGGCATTGGCGACCTATCGCAAAATTATTGAACGCGCCAATGCCCGTCAGGCTGAGGACGTCGACGGCCAGCCGCATCCCGGCATGGACGCTTCACCCGAAGTCGTCCGTCCCCAAGCTTAATCCTGATCTTTTTTCTTAATCTTAATCTTTCTCGTGATCTTAACCCCTTGTTTTCACCGGTTAAGAATTAAAATTTCAATCAAGAATCAGCTCGAACCGCAAGGAACACAAAGAGCACAGAGACCGGGATAGAAACCGCGAAATACACGAAATTTGCTTTTTTTAATCGTAAACCGTAAATCGTAAATCGTAAATTGGTTTGGCCTTTCGTTCAGCCATGAATCCATTGCGGTCCAAACTGGAGCAGAGCCTCGGCTGGATTGTCCTGCTGGCGCTGCTGGCCGGCTGCCTGCTCGTGCTGCGCCCGTTTGTGTCCGCGCTGCTCTGGGCGGTGGTGCTCTGCTTTTCAAGCTGGCCCGTCTATCGCCGGCTGCTCGGATGGGTCCGCAACCGGCGCACCCTCGCCGCCTTCCTGATGACCCTGGCAATGGTGCTGATCATTCTCCTGCCCTTCGTCATCATCGGCGCCACCCTTGCCGATAACATCAATCAACTCACCGGCGCCGTTAAAGCCTGGGCCCAAAACGGCCCGCCCGCTCCGCCCGACTGGCTGGCCCGCGTGCCGGTGGTCGGTGCCTCGGCGACGCAATACTGGCAGAGCTTGACGGCGGACACCGCCACGTTGTGGGCGCAAACGGAGCAGTTCATCAAACCGGTGAGCGCCTGGCTGCTTCAACGTGGCCTGGCGCTGGGCGGCGGCCTGCTGCAACTGGCGTTGAGCATCTTTATCGCGTTCTTCCTGTTCCGCGACGGCGTGGCCGCCGCCGGCCGGCTGACTACGGTGGTCGAAAGCATCGGCGGCGAACAGGGCAAACATCTGTTGACCGTGGCCGGCCAGACCGTTCGCGGCGTGGTCTATGGCATCCTCGGCACTGCGCTGGCGCAGGCGGTCATGACCGGCATCGGCCTGCTCATCGCCGGCGTGCCCGGCGCCGCGTTGCTGGCGTTGCTGACCTTTTTCGCCTCCATCGTGCCCGTCGTGGGGACCGGGCTGGTCTGGATTCCCGCGGCGCTCTGGCTGTTTCATCAAGGAGCGACCGGCTGGGGCATTTTCATGCTCGTCTGGGGCGTGGGCGT
>DATEGR010000107.1:0-7773 GCA_035279985.1 Verrucomicrobiia bacterium | reverse complement strand
CACCGGGCGGCCTTGCGCGTCGAGCGCGGAAACAGTGAATATCGCCACGTCCTCGCCGTCAGCGTTGATGGTTTTGCGATCCGGCGTGAGTTGGATTTGCACGGCGTCGCCGGTGGTTTCCACCTTCGTTTCGGCAACGATGTTGCCGGCGGCGTCAAATCCTTTCGCGCTCAACGTTCCCGGCGCGTATTTGACCTCCCAGCTCAATTTCGAATTTGGCTTCATCGCCTGTTTGCCGAGCGATTCGCCGTTCAGGAAAAGTTCCACCTGTTTGCAATTGCTGAAGGCTTGGACGAGGATTTCCTGGCCTTCCCGACCGGGCCAGTTCCAATGCGGCAAAAGGTGCAGCACGGTGTTTGTCGTCCACCACGACTGGTAATAATAAAAAACATCCTTCGGAAAACCGCACGTGTCGAGAATGCCGAAGTGCGAGTTGATGCACGGCCACCAATACGGCGTCGGCTCGCCGCGATAATCAAAACCGGTCCAGACGAACGCGCCGGAGAGCCACGGACGGACAGCGAAGAAACTCCACCAGCTTTCGGCGGTCGTGGTCCAGCCCGGCCAGACCACATCGTAAGCGGCGACGTAACCGTGCGACGGGTCGTTGGTGTAAATGCCGCGCGTGCCGACGACGCTGGCCTGCTCAGTGCCGACGTTCGGCTGGTTGGGATGCTCGGCGTGGTATCGGTCCATGTCGGGGCCGTAGTGATAATTCCAGCCGCGCACTTCGATGACGGAATTGATGCCACGAAAAACGTCACCCTCCGGCGAGGCGTAGGTGACAGGGCGCGTCGGGTCGAGCTGCTTGACGTAATCCTGCATTGTCCGCGCGACGTTGCCGGCCTGTGGCGAGTCTTGCACGGCGAATTGTTCGTTGGCGATGCTCCAAATCGCGACGCTCGGATGATTGCGGTCACGGCGGATCTGGTCGTCCCACTTCTTCAGGTTCTCCGAATCGCTGCCCATCAACCGGCTCTCGTCCAGGACCAACATGCCGAGCCGGTCGCAGGCGTCCAGCAACTCCGGCGTGGGCGGATTGTGCGAGGTGCGGATGGCGTTGCAGCCGAACTCCTTCAGTTTTTTCACGCGGAATGCCTGCAGTGCATCCGGGATGGCCGCGCCGACGCCGGCGTGGTCCTGGTGATTGCAGGTCCCGTAAATCTCGTAATGCTTGCCGTTCAGCAAGAAGCCGTGGGTCGGATCAAAGGCCACGGTGCGGATGCCGAAGGGAGTTGTCATTTGGTCAACCACTTTGCCGGCCACGGAAACGGTTGTGACGAGCTGGTAAAGTTTTGGCGATTCCGGCGACCAAAGAACCGGCGAGGAAAGTTTCGATTCCAATTTCACCACGCACCGCGAATTGTTTTTTAAATTTCCCGATTCGGAACATTGTCTTAGCAATTTGCCGTCCGGTGAAACAATTTCGCATTTCACCGTCGCCTTCGCGGCGTTGGTGAGCGTGTTGAGGAGATTGGCTTCGACGTGGATTTCCGCGTAGTCCGACGGCACGTTGTGTTTGAACGAGGAATAGACAAAAATTCCGTCCGGTGCGATGGCCACCGGCGCGGTCTTGTCCAGCCAGACGTGGCGGTAGATACCGGCACCTTCGTAGAACCAGCCCTCGGTTTTGGTCGCGTCCACGCGCACGGAAATCGTGTTCTGCCCGCCAAAATGCGCCACGTCCGTGATATCCTCGCGGAACGGATAGTAACCGCCCTCGTGATGTCTCACGCACCAGCCGTTGACCCACACCGTCGCGTCGCGGAACACGCCGTCGAATGTCAGCCAGATACGCTTGGCTTCATCCTCCTTTGGCAACTCGAACGCACGCCGGTACCAGGCAATGCTGTTTGACGGAAAGTTCCGGCCCAGCGCCTTGAACCCGTGGGTGCCGTCGGCAGTTGGGTCAAACGCCAGTTCGACCGCCCAATCGTGCGGCAGGTTGACGGTGCGCCAGTAAGCGTCGGCGAATTTTTGCGACGCCGGTCCGGAACCGGTGCCGGAGTTTTCCAGATGCAGCGCGTCCGGCCAGTCGTCGCCGAGATGGAATTTCCAGTTCGCGTCGAGCGAGAGATGTTCGCGCAGCGAATCGGCGGCAAAAACTTGGGTGACCAGAAACATGGCGCATGCACCCGCGGCCAGAGTGCGGACCAGCGACCTGGCAAATGGCGACAACAGGGGATCTTTCACGAGCAACAGGATAAGGCAGGAACCCGGACAATCCATGTCCTGAAAATCCATGACACGTTCCAAATTGCGGATTGCGGATTACGAATTCCCATTTGGGCAAGGAAGCGACTCTTCTCAAAACCGCAACTGCGCGAATGATAATGTTTCAACAACGGTTTTGATCCCTATGTCGTTAGTTTTCACTACATTTAACCGGACCCGAATTCTGTTATCTTGACATGAATTCCGCATGAAATCGACCTTGGACTTTTGGTGTCCGCGCCATCCGTTGGAAGCCCTGGCGGTGGTTGGGGTCTTGTTCCTCGCGCCGTTGCTTTGCGGCGGCTGCAGCAAAAAGACCGACGCCCCGGCAAGCAACCTGCCAGCCACGCCGCAGGCTGCCGCGCCAACCTCTGCGGCGCCGACACCGCCGATCATCGCTTCAATGCCGGCGCCGGCCACCGCCACGAATGCGGCGCCGGATTTGCGCGCGATAAACCGGGCGCTGATCATTTGGAGTGTCCACAATCGGCGGCAGCCTGCCAGCTTTGAAGAATTTGCCGCCAGCGCCGGCTTTCAGATTCCGCCGCCGCCGCCAGGCAGAAAATACGTCATTGATAGCCGAGGACTCGTCAGCCTGGCGAACCGATAAAGGTGCCATGAAAACTGCAAATCCAAAAACAAGCGTTGCTGAAGCTGCCGAAGGTCTGACAACCGGGTGCCGCCATGAGACGGGATTTACCTTGATTGAGCTTCTGGTGGTCATCGCTATTATTGCGATATTGGCCGCGATGCTGCTGCCGGCGCTCGCGGCGGCCAAGGCCAAGGCGTTGCGGATTCAAGACGCCTCCAATATGCGCCAACTGGGACTGGCTTTGAACATGTTTCCCGGTGATCACCACAACCGATACCCGGCCGCCGGCCTTGCGGCCGCCGACGGGCAGTTAAGCTGGGACACCTGGATTTATAATTACGTAGGCGGCGCCAATATGCCGCAGTCCGAGCTGATGTCCGGCGTTTATGTGCAAGACCCGGGGCTGGCCGCAGCGTATAGTCTTGCGCCGGCACTCAAGGTTCTGGCCTGTCCCGCCGACCGATTTTCCAAACTGCAATGGATCCCAACAGTGGCGCTCGGTTTGAGGTCCTATGCCATGAATGGCGTGGGGCCGGGCTGGGGCAGCCAATGGCAGGTGTCCGCCGATAACGGTTACTCCTTGCCCAGTTTGAGCCAGCCTGGCGCCCATGGCGTGGGCATCTACTGGACCAGCAAAAAGACGATTGATTGGAATGCACCCGGCTATCCGACTTCTGTGGTCCGTCACCCATCCTCTGGTTTGTTGCTGGTGGAGAATACTCATAATCAGCAGTTTGAGGGCAATGTCTGGACCTGCGTTTGCGTGGGTCCTTACTCCCAGAGTCCGAATGAGCTTTACCAGACCGATAAAACCCAAGCAAGCCCACGCGGATCGGTAACAGACCCCAATCAAGGGAATCTGTTGTACAAGGCGCAAGGCAACCGGTTCAATTATCTGTTCTGCGACGGCCACGTCCAGGCCTTCGCCATCGAAGACACCGTCGGCAGCGGAACCTTGGCCAATCCTGCAGGAATGTGGACCGTAAATGGACCGTAAAGCCGGGTTGCTATTTCCTGTTTCTACTTTTCGGAACCCGTACCTAGCCTCTTTTGTATCAGGATTCCACACCTTGAAAGCAGCGGGAGCTGGACCCTGCTGGTCCCGCGAAGTGAGAGCCTACAACCAGCTGGTCGAGAACTCGGTCCGGGCCACCTGGCAATGCGGAGCTGTTCTTCGGCTCGACGAATGCCGGTCCTCCCCCGGATGAAATTCCCAGGCCGCGTCGGGGGAGAGAGGTTCGCGCAGCGAAGCGGCAGAAGCAAACTGCGTGATCAACACGCGGCGCAGCTGCCAGTGAAAAATACGCGGAGCTAAGGAATGGTTTTGATTTTCAGGTTTCGCGAAATAACAGCACGGCGACCGCCGGTTAGCGGGATTTCGCCGACGCACGAAATAACGGATCGAACCCCAGAAGCCATGCCGTCAAAATCTATGACGCCTTCGGACCGCGGCGGCTAATCCGTGAGCAGGCAGGAGGTGGTTGGCCCTCGATGCGAAGCGTCGGCTGGCGTCAGTAGTTGTCCAAAAAGAATTGTAAAGACGGATGACCTGCCCGTCCAAAAGTGCAGTTTGAAATTCGGTTTTACCGCAGGGCAGTGGTGCGCGCCTGCAACCATGCCAAGTCACCGCCAGTGGCAGCATGGAAAATTACGCTCGGCCCATATGGTATGTTGGGATGATCACGGACCCAAGGATCAGTCCACACGTGAGCTTCCGTGTGGCCATCGGCAAAAGACAAGACCCCGGATTCGCCATGATAAGTGGCCGGTATATCACCCCACTGATAAGTAGTACCAGGACCATTATTCAACACGGTGACCAGAAAGAACCCGTCATTGATTGAATTGCCATGCTCGTCTATGAAAACCCAGGCCCTGGAAGGCCGCGGGTTGATGATCGAACTGTATGTGTCATAAAGTCGATAGCCGCTGGTGGTTCCTCCGCGCGGCCCATTTCCTGAGTTTCGTACAACTCCATTTAGATACTGTGCGCTGTTATAACCATTCATCATCCCATTCATGGAAATACTGCGTGCTCTTATCTTTCCATTGTGCTCCGAGTATCGGTCGCCGGGGCATTGAAAGACCCGATACTGACCAGCCAAATATCCACCCAGGAGCCCATCGCCATTAGTGACCAGGAGCCAGCCGGTGGTATTCATAGGAAGGGTGCCCCAACCCATATTATTCGCCCTGCCGTCCCAATTTGGTGAGTTAAACTCGGGCACACTGATTGAATAATTCGGAACGAGATTGCCCTGGTTGTCATCCGGGTACATGATCCATGCCAGCGTCAACTGGTGCTGATTGTTAATGCACTGGGTGCGCTGGGCCTTGAGCTTGGCCTGGGCCAGCGCCGGCAACAACATGGCGGCCAGAATGGCAATGATGGCGATAACCACCAGCAATTCGATCAAGGTAAACCCACGAATTGTCCAAGCTGCGCCCGGGATCAGGCGCAGCTTGGAAATTTTGGACGTTAGCATTTCTTTACTTTTAATTTTGAACACGGAAGAACTGTTTCGGCGCCGTCTTGGGAACCGCATACGGTGACGTTGGGCTGCCGGCGACCGGCGTGTAGGGCCCGGAAACATTGGTCGAAGACAACAGCGTTCCCTGCGGCCAGCTTAACACCAGATTCCCCGCCGAATTGGTCATGGTAAGCAACTGGCTGGTGGCCGCGAAGTAGATTTTATAGACGGCGTTCGATGAGAGGGCGCTGTTGAAGATGGCCAAATCGCTCAACGAAACACCAGTTTGGTCATTCGCGTTATTTATCCCCTCAGACCAAGGATAACCGCCGCGGCCGAGCAGGATCGAATACGAATTCGAGTAGCTCGTGCCCGGATAATTAGGATCCAAGCTCGCAGGCAGGGTGGCGGTGGCGGAGGTCAAAGGACCGTTTGGAGAACCTACATACAGCGTGGCATTGTTCGCCGTACTCCAGACCACGGCCAAAAAGTACCAGCTATTGGTCGGCGCATACAGGCCGCTAGGGAAAATATAGCCTTCGAACGACGCGCTTGGGTTTTCGGTGCCACCACCCCAGCGATAGCCCAATTCGTTGGAGTTGGTCACGCCCCCGGCTACATATTGGTAATAGTTTAGGCCAAATGCGTTGCCGTACCCGCCGTTATTGCCATTATCGCGATTCCACAGGATTTCGGCGTGCTCGCCCAGATTATTCGCCGCCGACGGATCCGGTGCATAGACCCAGCATATCCATGTCATGTTGGGGGTGTAATTCCCCACTCCGGGCACGTTGGCGTGGGCCTCATAGGTATTGTGTGGCACATTAATACCCACGTGATTGGCCGGGAAACCCGGCAGTGGCGCGGCGGGTTGCTGCTGATAGACGCCCCAAGTGAATGCGTTGGTGCCGTCGATGCCCGAATTAGTGACATCCAGCGTTCCATCATGGCCGCCATAGTAGTCGTGCAGGTTGGTGGTGCCATACGGCTCATCCAGCTTCCAGTAGGCCCAAGGAGTGTTGGACAAGACCTGGGCCGCGTAGCTGCCCGGGGTGGGAACAATCACGCTGAAGGAAGCATTGCTGGAGGTCGCTGTCCCCAAGTAATTGGAAACGACGACGAAATAGTTGCCGGCCGCACTGGGTGCGATCGGGGCGGTCATCGTATAGCTGCTGTTGACGCTATTGGTAGGGCTAACAGCTTGCACCAAATTGGTGGTGCCGCCAGAGATTTGATACCAAAAATAGGAGAACGGCAGAGTTCCGACGGCACTCACATTAAAGGTGAATGAAGCCGCACCGGCCGTCGAATACCGCGCACCCGGCTGGGGCTGTCCGGTAATCTGCGGCGCGCTGGGAGAGATGATGATCAGATGCACCGGCGGGCTGGTGACCAGCAGAGTTGATCCGGATTCCCAGCCGTTCGAGAACACCACGCTGTAATAGCCGCTGTTGGCAATCAGTGGATTCGGCATGGTCATGGAATTGGTGCCGATCCCCACCACGTTCAGCGTGGCATTGCTGTTGTACAACCATTCATACCAGCCAGCAAGAGGAGTTGAGTTATCTATCGCAGATGTATTTGTCAGCGTGATCGGCGAGCCCTGGAAATAGGTGTTGGTGGGGTTGGTCGGGCCAGCCGGGATGATGATGGGGGTCTGGGCCTCCTGTCCGAGGGCTTCCGCCCATGTGCTCGCGACGCGGATGGCGTCTATGGCACAGGGATTGGCAAAATTTTGTCCGTACATCCAGACCGCGAGATAATTCAAATTGGCGGCGCTGGTGGTGGTGTGATAAACGGCATCCCACCCTGTCGCCGGAGAGTTGGTATTATCAATGGCATTGGCCACCGGATCGGAGCCGGAATAATTCTTGACATCAATTTCCACATTACCGCCTGTGCTCGTGACGATCCGGCCCACCATGCAGCCACCCCACATATATTGATTAGCCGTATTGGTTGATATGGGATAGCCGCCGAGGTAACCTTCGCATTGATTGATCACGCCCGAACCGCTTCCATCACCCGCATAAGCCTGTACGTAATACGGTCCGCCTGAATCGCCAGGATGTCCCGGATAGCCGGGCTGGCCCAGGACACCCGAGGTGATATAAGGCGTGTCGCCGATGTCCGCCGAGCCGGTGAGGTTGGTGTAGCCGGTGCCGGCAAAGGTGTATTTGGCCACGCTCCGGGTGATGCCGATGCCGACGAAGGCCGAATTCGACAAGGCGCCCGAGGAGAAACCCACACCCAAGCCCGCGTCATCGGCGCCGTAACCATTGGTGCCGTTCACCGAATAGAAAAACGAGCGCTTGACCCAGCGGAAGCTGAAATAATTCGTGCTGTTGGAATTGGGTTTAATCCACGAGGTGGTCGCCATCAGCCGGGTGGCCCAGGTTCCCGAATCCCAGCCGTTGGTGTTGTTCGATCTCAGAGCCAAAGAGGCAGGCGCGGTCCATTGCTCAGGCAAATATCCATAAAGGCTGCTATAAAAAT
>DATEGR010000106.1:0-7371 GCA_035279985.1 Verrucomicrobiia bacterium | reverse complement strand
TGTGTTGTTTGGTCCGGCGGTTTTTCTCCCGGCGCTCGCCAAACATAACCATCAAGGAATATCGGGTAGCGAGGTGATTGTGCCGATGGTGGTGGGGGTGGTTATAACTCTGATTGGCGTCGGCACGACGTTTTACGGCTTCAAAAGACGCAAAACCTAACCGCGCGCTTCCAGGAATTTCTTCAATTCCAGCGCCGCTCTGCTGCCGAAACCGGGCACGGTGGCGATTTGTTCCAAAGTCGCCGTTTTCAAGCGCTGCACCGAGCCGAATTTTTTCAGCAACGCCGCCTTGCGCGCTTCGCCGATTCCTGGAAATTCATCGAGGACGCTCTCCGAAATGCGTTTGATGCGCAGTTGTGCGTTATACGAATTGGCCACACGATGACATTCATCGCGAATCCGCTGGAGCAGTTTCACGGCCGGATGATCCAAACCCGGCCGCAACGGCTTGCTTTCGCCCGGTTGGTAAATTTCCTCAAATTCCTTCGCCAGCCCGATGACGGGAATTTTTTCCAGACCCAGTTTTTTAAGTTCCTCGCATGCGGCGTTGAGTTGTCCTTTGCCGCCGTCAATTAAAATCAATTCCGGAAGCGTAGGACAGGCGTCGCGCCTGTCTCCATCTTTTGGTATGGAAGTTTGAGACAGGCTGGAAGCCTGTCCTACGCCTTTGACCGGTATTCCCCGCCGCACTTTCCGGCTTGTTTCATCCACCAGTTTTTGCAGTTCCTGTGGAATTGGCGAGCCGCGTTCATTTTCTTTTTTTGAAGTTTGAGACAGGCGCGACGCCTGTCCTACGTTTTCACGCTGCAGCCGTGAATACCGTCGCTTCACCACCTCCGCCATGCTGGCAAAATCGTCCTGCCCCTCGACTGTTTTGATCTTGAACCGGCGATAATTCGCGCGGTCGGGCCGGCCATGCTTGAAACTCACCAGCGAGGCCACGGCAAACGTGCCGCTGATGTTTGAGATATCAAAACCTTCAATCCGCTGCGGCGGTCGGGGCAAACCGAGCAGCTTGGCCAGTTCGGCCAGGTCGTTTTCCGGATTGAGCGAGAGCGGCAGGGTATAGGGCACGCGCTCGAACTTGCGTTCCTTTTTCGTCGTCTCCTTCAGATCACGGATGAGATCACGCAAGCCGGCGGCCTTCTCGAAATCCTGGGCCTGCGCGGCCTTTTTCATCTCGATTTCAAGCTGCTCCTTCATTTCCACGCATTGGCCTTGAAGGAAATCACACGCGGCCTGGACCTGTTCCAGATATTGTTCGCGGGAGACGTTCCCAATGCACGGTGCCGTGCAGTATTTCAGATGCCCATAGAGGCAATGTTTGTAATCGGCCTCCCCCGGTGTGAATGCGCGGCAACCGCGCAGGTTGAATTGCCGGCGCACCAATGCCAGCGTATTGCGCAGGGCGCCCGAATTTGAGAACGGCCCGAAGTAACGCGCGCCGTCTTCCCTTTTAAAGCGCGTGAAAGTAAAGTTCGGAATCGGGTCGTTCAGATTCACCTTGAACATCAGGAACCGTTTGTCGTCGCGGAAACTGACGTTGTAACGCGGATGAAATTCCTTGATGAGTTTGCCTTCGAGCAGAAAGGCCTCGGGTTCGCTGCGGACGATGTGAAAATCGAAATCGCAAATCGCCTCGACCAGCGCGTTGAATTTCAGGTCCCAACCCATGCGCCGTGAGGGATGGAAATACTGGCTCACGCGTTTGCGTAAATCGCGGGCCTTGCCGACGTAAATAACCGTTCCGAACCGGTCTTTCATCAAATAGATGCCCGGTTTGTGCGGCAAGGTGCCGATTTTCTTGCGGATGATTTCAGTCGCAGGCACACGGAAATTTCAACGCAAAGCGGCCGAGGCGCAAAGAAATTCTTGTGCCGGCATAACTTGCAGGCGTTCCCGGCGCGGAAGGAAACGAGCGTCAATAACGACGGGTCGATCCGAGCAGATGGCACACCGTGACGATCATGGCCAGGCCAAAGAACGTTGCGGCCGAAGGTTCGGGCACGGAAATGATGCTGACGGGCGCGTAGGCCTGGCTCAGGGCGCCCAATTGCGTCCAACTCGAACTGGAGCCGATGCCTCCACCAACATCATTGATATCTCCGTTCAAATTATTGGGCTGAGTGGCCGTAATCGCCATCAAATCGGTCAGGCTGCTGGCCGTAAAAGCGATGTTCCTGGCTGCCAGAGCCGCGGTGACGTCGGTAAGCGGGACATAAAATGTCAAAAACCGGTCGGTGTTGCCGTCGCCGTTCAGGTCAAAATTCGAGGCGGACGGATCGAGCGCCGGAGTGATCGGGGTAAAATTGTAAGTCAGGGAGGTTTCGGCATAGGTTTGGAAAAGCGTGCCGACGCTGGTGGTACCGGGCGACGTATTGGCTCCCGGGCCCGGCTGCCAAAGGCCGATTTGGTCGCGGCTGCCCTGGTTGTTTACGCCGACGAACAAATCCAATGCGCCGTTCATATTCACGTCCAGACCGACAAACGCACAGCCGCCAAATCCGGGCGGGTTCTTATCGGCGCCGAGGCGCAGGCGAAAACCGAGATACCCGCTGCTGTATTGCAGGTAAAAGGAGGGCTCGCTTTGGTTGCCGACAATATCCAACTCGGCGCCGCCGTTTTGCTGGTCGCTGGACGAATCGCCCGCGATATTGTTCCCGTAAAGAATGGGCACCCATTGGGTCGTGGGCGAATTGGGATTGGGTTGAGCGAGCGCTGCCGAAGACAAAGCCAACACTCCCGCGATCATCGTCCAAAACAAACCGATTCGCCCGCTTAACTTGTGATTTTCCCTATGCATATTTTTCCTGAACCACGCCTGGAAACACCCATGGCGCTTCCGGCCATTACGTCAATGCACTTTTCCACCCTAACCGTTTGAAAATAAACAACTCTTATTTACTGCAAGTCATTATTTCGATGGTTAAAGGGTTCCTGTCCGAAGTGACGCTATTAGCAACCGACGTACCACCCCTGTTTTTTATGATGAAACCGGCGTTTTTGTCTGATTTTATTCGTCTTTAGCCGGAGAATCATGAATCAGAAAAACTGACGAGACGGGATTTGTATCGGATTCTGACACGCGCCGTGAAAATGCACTACCAACAGTCATAAAATCAGAAGCGGCTGAAAATCAAGCTCACTCAAATACAAGTCCTTCTCGGGCAACGGTGATTTTCCTGACAGGAAGATTCGGGCAGATACGGCCTGCCATTTTCTTGTAGGGCAACAGGAGCAATTTTAACTTAGCCGCCTTCGCCGGACAAAATGGAACACGGTCATACCTCCCGCGAAACTAAACAGCGTCTTTACCGAAGGTTCAGGAATCGGCGCAGTGCCATTCGGTGAATAGGACAGGCTGATGCCGCCCAGTTGAGACCAGGTCAGGCTGGAATTGATGCCGCCGCTGACACCATTAAGGTCTTCGTTCAGACTGTTGGGCTGGGTGGCGGTGGCGGCGACCAATTGCATCGGGCTGTTCGTGGTAAAACCGGTAATCCCTTTGGCCGCCAGGGCGGAAACGATGTTGGTAAAGGGAACATAAAACGTGAGAAACTGATCGGTCTTGCCATCCGCGTTCAGGTCAAAATTCGTGGCGCCCGGATTGATGGTCGCGTTGACTGAAGTGAAGCCGTAATCAGTTGCCGTTTCGGTGTAACTGAAGATGGGCGTGCTGACGATGCTGGTCGTGCTCGGTGACGTGTTCAAGCCAGCGCCAGGATCCCAGATGCCCAGTTGATTGGGCGATCCGGAATTGTCAACCCCGATGAACAAATTCAGCGCCGTGCCTCCATTCGCATCCAGGCCGATAAAGGCGTCACCCTTGAATCCCGCCGGACTCACGTCCGCACCCACGCGCAAACGAAAGCCCAGATAACCGCTGTTGTATTGCATATACAACGATGGCTCGCTCAAATTTCCGACGATGTCCGACTCCGCGCTGCCGGTTTGCTGGTCGGCTGACGGATCAGGGTAATTGCCGTTTCCGTAGAGAATCGGCACCCACTGGGTGGTAGAGGAATTGGGATTGGGCTGGGCCAAGGCAACCTGGAATACGGCAACCAGGCCTAAGACGATGGCCATCGGAAACCGAACCGCTCTCCTGAGTTTACGGTAGATTTCAGCGGCTACAAAGACGGTGCAACGCCAATAATACTTCGAATTACTTAAGGTTCCACTCATGTTGCCGCCCATCAAGCAAACCCTGTACCAGAAGCGGGCAACTACCCTTAAAGGCAGGAATGGAGATGGGTTGGAACTTTGCCAGCATCCGTCCTGGGAAAACCGCTTTTTCACAAAGCTGGAACCCGTGTTTTTTGAGATTGCCAGCCGGAGGCAATTGGCGTATTGAGCGACGAACCCAACGAAAGGAAACCCATGGCAGATAACCAAAATCCGCCGGCTGCCCAACCGCCGCAACCGGTAACCCCCACCTCGTCATCAGCGACCGGTGTTGAAGACAAAACGGTCGCCATCGTCGCCTACCTCACCTTGATTGGCTTCATTGTGGCCATCATCGTTCACATGAACAAAAAGACGAAGCTCGGCGCATTTCATCTCCGCCAGGTGCTTGGCTATTTTCTCACCACCATTGCGGTTGCGTTCTGCCAAATCATTCTCGTCTTTATTCCCATCCTCGGCTGGCTGTGCATTTTGGCCCTCTGGGCTTCGATGCTGGTGCTGTGGATTTTGGGACTGGTCGCCGCCATCAACGGTCAGATGAAGCCCATGCCGGTAGTCGGGCCGCTCTACCAGAAATGGTTCGGCACCACCTTTGAGTGACAGACGTCAGAATGTCCTCAGGCAGGATTTTATTCTGCCTTCCGCCCTCTGCCTTCTGCCTTTCCGGCCATGTGCCGGTGGACGAAGAAGTAATAGAGTCCGCCGAGGACGAGCGCCGCGCCGCCGAGCCAGAGGGCGACGTGCCGCATCTCGCCGCGCATGAGTTGTTCGTCCTGGCCCGCTTTGACGCCGACGTAACAAAGCACCGAACACCAGGTCGCCGCGCCCAATATGGTGTACATGGAATATTTCAAGTAATCCATCCGTGCCACGCCGGCGGGAATGCCGACGAGTTGCCGCGCCCCCGGCAGCAATCGCGCCACGAACACGCCCATTGGGCCATAGTGGGACATCCAGCGCTCGCTTTTCTCGATTTTTTCCGGCGGCATCAAAATATAGCGGCCGTAACGCACGAGCAACGGCCGGCCGGCCAGCCGTGACAGCCAATACATGATGGTGGCTCCGAGCCACGAACCCAGCGTGCCGGCGACAACCAGACCGATTTCCGCCGGCCAGCCCATAAAATGAACGTCAATGATTTTCAACCCTTCAAACCAAGCCAGATAAGCCGCCGGCGGGATGATGGCTTCGGCGGGGATCGGCAACACAGAACTCTCCATGGTCATCAGCAGCACGATGACCGGGTAACCGGCGGTTTTGAGCGCGGCGAGGTACCAGGTCAGGAGCGGCTGGAAAATGGATCTGAGCATGACATTAAAATGGGATTTCCAGCCGGCGAAATTCTCGCGGTTGAATTGTCTCAATCGCAGACTGAATCAACGCCCCGGCAGCTTGAATCCGCCGCAGGTCGTTGGTCGAAAGCTCGAGAATGGCAATCTGCCAGCCAGCGAGATTTTGCTGGTAACGAATGTTTTGGTCGGACGTGATGAACAAATCGAATTTCTTTTCAGCCCGCCGCATCAAATCGCCGTTTTTGATTCCGCCCCAGCCGCTTTGTTGGACGGTCGAACATTCATGGCCGGTCAGGAATTTGTGCAGCGGCCACGGGACGCATTCGCCCAGCAGGATTTTCATGCCGCGACGGGCGTCAGCAGCGCCGACTCGGAACTTTCCAGAACCCGGCGAGCCAGTTCACGCGTCACAGACGGAAAACATTCGAGAAATTCGTCGAGGGTGTAATTGTTTTCCAGATACTCGAACAGCGTCTTCACCGGCACGCGCGTGCCTTTGAACACCGGCGTGCCGCCGAGAATGTCCAAATCAACGGTGATAAGGTCGTTCGACTTCATGCGGGTAATTTAGCACACATTGCCGCTGGCCGTAAATCCCTGAATGGCGGCGATGGTTTGAGCCTCGGGCGGCGGTGACAGCGGAAAACGACAGCGAGGCAACCCGCGAATTTTTAATTGCCGGATTTTTGGCGGGCATAATACGCTTGAATTTCTTCCGGTGTCGCCGGCTGCGGCCAGACCCAGTCCAATGCGTGAGGATTTTGCCAGTAATAGTTTGATGACTCAACGCCTTGTTCCAGCGCCGGATTACCCCCGTCGTCCTTGCCGTTTTCACCGATGGAATACAGCAGGAACGTTCCATCCGCGTTCCGCCGGTACCGCAACGGCTGACCGTCCATGTAATCCATCGGAACGGATTGCAGGAAATACGGTACCAATTGAGCCAGAGAATCCGGGAGTTGATCATGGCGGATTTGATAGCGTTTGATTGCAATGGCGGTAATAACTACGTTTCTGGCCACCTCGGCGGCCGCCGCTTTACGGATCGCCGTGAGCTGGGTGAGGGCAGTTTGGGAAGCGATTTCATAAGGGTTCTTTCTTGCCGAAACGGGATCCAGCCGTGCAAAATTTGTGTTCACGAACGACTGAACTGACAGAAACGAATTGTTGGTTTCCAACTCTTGGGTCCCATCAAGCACAATTCCCCACATTTGCAACGCTTGAAGCTCATCGCGGTAGGACCAAAACCATCGCCACTGCATCTCGTCCCACGGGATGGAGATTCTATTCATCAATCTCTTGAATGGCGGACTTTTATCCACCAAGACCCATCGGGCGGAAGTTCCTTCCCCCGTCTGTTCATAATCGTAACCCTTTTGTATGAAAACCGAACCCAACCACCATGAAAGATTCGTTGGCGATTGACGAAAATTGTTTAGCAAACGCAATTCGTTCGCTCGCTCAAACAGGAAGGAGCTTTTTAAGGAAGCGGTAATCTTCAGTAACTGCCAATCCCTCTGCAACTCGGTAAGGCTCTCATCAGAAATATTGGTTGTCTGCAAAATGTCCCAGGTCGCGCTGGCGCTCATTTGGACAAGGGCGAACCGAACCAGTTGAGAGATTTCGTAGCGCTCTTGGGTCTCCCCTTTTATCAAAGCCAGCATTGCGCGGACATCCGTGCAGGCTGCATCCGGCTTGTTTCGGTGCAAGTTGTAATACTCCGAAACTTCCAGCCACTGGACCGCCAGCTTGACCTGGGGTAGATGAGACATCAAACCCAATGCCCTTATGTCGGAATAATCTATTGAGATTCGCATAATATAGTGACAAGTCCAATACCTGGTGATAGTCTTCGGGCATGGGCAATCCAAAAGGCGTCGAACGCGATTTTGAT
>DATEGR010000105.1:0-2373 GCA_035279985.1 Verrucomicrobiia bacterium | reverse complement strand
ACCGGTTCTCCGCTTCGTCCAATTCCTTCAAGGCGCGCTCGAAGTCGGCGTCGCCGGGAACGCCATGATGCCACTTGACCACGTCTTCCATAAAGCTCACGCCCCGGCCCTTGACGGTATTGGCGATGACGCAGGTCGGTTTGCCGGTCTCCGCCGGTTGGCTCAACGCATTGGTGAGTTCGGCGAAATTGTGGCCGTTCACAGTGCGGACCGCCCAGCCGAAGGCGCGAAATTTCTCGTCCAGCGGCTCGTTGCTGCAAACATCGCGAGTGCGTCCGGTAATCTGGAGGGTGTTATGGTCAATGATGGCTGTCAGGTTATCGAGATCGTAATGCGCGGCGGCCATGGCCGCTTCCCAGTTTGAACCTTCGGCCAGCTCGCCGTCGCCGAGCAACGTAAATACACGGTAAGGCGCGGCATCCAGTTTCCCGGCCAGGGCCAGGCCGACCGAAATGGACAAACCGTGACCCAGCGCGCCGGTGTTCATTTCAATGCCCGGGACTTTGCGCGTCGGGTGGCCGACGAAGGGCGACTGATAGCGGCAGAGCGTTTCCAACTCCGATTCCGGGAAAAAGCCGCGGTTGGCCAACACGGCATAAAGCGCTTCGACCGAGTGGCCCTTGCTCTGAACATAACGGTCGCGGTGGGGATCGCCAAAGGTTTCCGGTGAAACGCGGAGGATTCGATTGTAAAGGACGTTCAGAATGTCCACGCAGGAGAGGCTGCCCCCGGTGTGGCCGGCGCCGGCATGATAAATGTGCCGGAGCAAACTGCGCCGGAGCTGAATGGATTTGAGTTCGAGCTCGTGGTCGGTCATTCGGGTTTCAGATTTCACGCTCATGCTCATACACTTCCCAACCGAAATAATTTCCCAGGGCCTCGGCCAGGACGGCGGCGGACTTCGATTGGGTCATCACGACGTGGTGCTCGAAGCCTTGCTGGCAGACATAGCGCATCAGCTTCTGCAACTTCGGCACGTGGGCGACGGCGCGCGTGCCAAACGTGTCAAGCGGATCGTTGGTGAGTTCGCCTTCGCCGACATAGGCGCGGATTTTTCCTTCGGCATCCGCCGTGGTGATCCGGCCGAAGGTGAGCGGGCCGGCTGGCGTGCGACCCGCGAGGGCGCCGTACGTGTTTTTTTCGCCGACAATGGTGCCGAGGATCGGCGCGGTGGCAATTTTGATGTCCGGCAGGAACGTTTTTGCCCAGTTGCCGCAATGGAAAAGGACGCACTTGTCATCATCATCCGCATAATTGTTGTTCCAATCCACGAGCGCGGCCGGCGTATTGCCGGCCAACTGCATCGCATACATCGTGAGCGCGCCGGTCACGTCCACTTCGCAGGCGCTGGGCATGAAACGCTCGCTCATCATGCTCATCAGCGTGCAGGTGTTGCAGCCATAATTCTGCTGCACGGAGGTCCAGCATTGAATCGCGGTCGCGTCGAGCGCATGGGCGGTCATCCAGTCGTTCAGTACGACACCCATCCTGGCCATTTGCACGAGCGGTTTTTCGGGAACGCCCCGGCTCGGTGCGTAGGATTTGATTTCCTTGAGCCTGGCGACAACGGATTTTTCGCTGGCGTCCAGTTTTTCCGCCTGGCCCAGGATTTCCGACAAATCCACGGTGGTGACGCTGATGCCGTGGCGTTCGAGAATTTTTTCGGAATATCGGACTGTGTTGAACGCGCCGGGCCGCGCGCCGACGGCGCCCAGCCGCAATCCGCGCAAGCCGTTCACCACCTGACAGACCGCCAGAAACTGGTCGAGATCGGCAATGAATGATTCGTCGGTGGGCCGGCTGACGTGCTTGCGAGTGACGGAGAATTTGATTCCCGCCTGAACGAGATTGTTGCAAACGGAAATTTTTCCGCAGTAAGCATCGCGCCGGCGCGCAACGTCGAGTTTTTTCAAATCGTCGGGATATCCCTGAATCAAAACCGGCACGTTCAAACCGGACATTTTGAGCGTATCGGCCACCCCCTTTTCATCCCCGAAATTCGGCAGCACCACGAGCACGCCGTCAATCTCGTCGCGATGACGTTTGAATAAACTGGCGCATTTACGAGCGTCGGCGTGGGTCTCGATGCCGCCGAGTTTGGTTTCATCCGGTGAAACCCAAATGGGTTTGAGGCCGCGTTGTTGAAACAGGCCGGTGATGTCCTTCCGCGCTTCGGTGATGAGCCGGTCGGGAAAGAAATCGCGGTTGCCGATGATAACGCCAAGAGTGGGAGTGGATGTTTTCATAAAACGATCTGCTATCCTGTTGCGGCAGAACGCATCAAGGCCGCAACCCGACCTGCAGGATGAAACACTTGAATAACCATGCCAAGCACAATGAAGCCGCGCTTCCTGCGGTTTCTGACTTTTAGCA
>DATEGR010000104.1:0-7950 GCA_035279985.1 Verrucomicrobiia bacterium | reverse complement strand
ACAGGCGCGACGCCTGTCCTGCCTCGAGAAGCGGCGCATTTTTTTCCCGCGCAATTTTTCTAATCACCGCCAAAGCTTCCGGTTCTTCTGTGGCGGTAATGGCCGGCACGCCCGGCTTGATGATGCCCGCCTTTTCAAACGCAATTTTTTCCAGCGTATCACCGAGCCATGGTTGGTGGTCAAGCTGGATGTTGGTGATGAGGCTGGCCAGCGGCGTGACGATGTTCGTCGCGTCCAACCGTCCGCCCAGGCCGGTTTCCCAGATCACCAGGTCGCAGGGTTGTTCGGCAAAATATTTCAGCGCCATCACGGTGACGAACTCGAAGAAAGTCGGCTGAAACGTAGCGCACGCATCTTGCGTGCGAGTTCGAGCGGCATCCGTGCCGCTCGTTGGGGACCTGCGGGCAGGGATGCCCGCAGAACCCGCAGGCTGGAAGCCTGCGCTACATTGAAGCACGCGCAGTTCTTCAACCAGCCGGACGACGTCGTCTTCGCCAATCAACCGGCGGTTGACCTGAATCCGCTCGCGGAACGAAACCAGATGCGGCGAAGTGAACAACCCGACGCGCAAGCCGGCCGCGCGATAAATGCTTTCCAGCATGGCGCAGGTCGAGCCTTTGCCATTCGTGCCGGCGACGTGGATGAAACGAAGCCGGTCCTGCGGATTGCCTGCCAGCGCGGCGAGTTGGAACGTGTTCTCCAGCCCGAACTTCGCGCCGAACAAGCGCAAATCGTAGAGAAATTGGATGGCTTCGGAATACGTCACGGCGGGGATTATGGCGATTATCGTTCGACGGTGAAAGTGATGTCGTAAGTTGCTCTGTCGGCAGATGTCCAGTTGGCGGGCTTTTCACGTCCACCATCGTCGTGGCCATCGGCACCTACGCTGTAAATCACATAGCCTTTAGCGAGGCGGTGATAGTGTATAACGCAAATTTTGGAAAAAATGCGTTTCATACGGTGATTAAAGCACAAATTCCAGCATTGCCATCAAGCTGTCTGTTTTCTGTCGGCGTTCATCTTCGGTGGGCGGAAACAGATGAAGAGCTCCGTCATTTACTCGGATGACTTCGCCAAACGTCATTCCGGGTTTGACGTGTTCCTTAAACCATGCATGGCGTTGCCTTCCCACTTCAGTCGATGGCACATATTCCGTTTTCATAATTTTTTACAGCGGTTTCTGATGGATGTGGGCGTGGGCGGCGGCGATGAAGCCTTTGAACAAGGGATGCGGCTGGTGCGGCTTGCTCAAAAATTCCGGGTGGAACTGGCTGGCGAGAAAGAACGGATGGTCTGCCAATTCGATGACTTCCACCAGTTTGCCGTCCGGCGACAGGCCGCTGAAAACGAAGCCCGCCTTCTCAAATTTATCGCGGTAGGCGTTGTTGAATTCGTAGCGGTGCCGGTGGCGTTCGTTGACGACGAACGAACCGTAAAGTAGCGCCGCCTTGGTGCCCAGCGCCAGCTGGCAGGGCTGCGCGCCCAGCCGCATCGTGCCACCTTTTTTTGTCACCCGCTTTTGTTCGTCGAGCATCGCGATGACCGGATGCGGCGTGTTCGGTTCGAACTCAGTCGAATGCGCCTTGGCCAGTTTCAAAACATTGCGCGCGAATTCAATCGTCGCGATTTGCATGCCGAGGCAAAGACCGAGATAGGGAATCTTGTTTTCGCGCGCGTATTGGGCGGCAAGAATTTTACCTTCGATGCCGCGTTCGCCGAACCCGCCCGGCACCAGAATGCCGCCCAGTCCTTTCAAGGTTTTCTCGGCGCCGTTCTTTTCGATTTCCTCGGCGTCCACCTGGACGATTTCCACGCCGCAATCGTTGCCGACGCCGCCGTGGATGATGGCTTCGTAGACCGATTTGTAGGCGTCTTGCAGGCCGATGTATTTGCCCACGACGCCGATGCGCACGCGATGTTGCGGTGCGATGAGCTTGCGGATGATTTCCTGCCAATGCGTCATGTTGGCGGGGGGCGTGTCGAGGTGCAGCAACCGGCAGACGAGGTCGTCGGCGCGCTCGCGCTGGAGCATCAACGGCACCTCGTAGATGGAATGGTCCACGTCCTTTTCTTCGATGACCGCCTCGACCGGCACGTTGCAGAACATGGAAATTTTCTGGCGCAACTCTTTGTCCAGCGGTTTTTCGCAGCGGCAGACCAGCAAGTGTGGCGCGATGCCGATTTCGCGCAGCTTGGCAACGGATTGCTGCGTCGGCTTGGTCTTCAATTCACCCGCGGCCTTGATGAACGGCACATAGGTGACATGCATGAACACAACGTTGCCGTGGCCCGCTTCGAGCGCGAATTCACGGATCGCCTCCAGAAACGGCAGCCCCTCGATATCGCCGGTCGTGCCGCCGATTTCGGTGATGACCACGTCGGCCCTGCTTTGCTCGGCCAGCAGGTCAATGCGGTTTTTGATTTCGTCGGTGACGTGCGGGATCACCTGCACGGTCTTGCCCAGATACTTCCCCTCGCGCTCGTTGTTCAGCACCTTTTGATAAACCTGGCCGCTCGTCAGGTTGTTCATCCGCGTGAGTTTGCAATTCGTGAATCGTTCGTAATGGCCGAGGTCGAGGTCGGTCTCCGCCCCGTCGTCGAGCACGTAGACCTCGCCGTGCTGGTACGGGTTCATCGTGCCGGGGTCCACGTTGAGATAGGGATCGAACTTCTGGAGCACGACCTTGAGGCCGCGGTTCTCGAGCAACGTGCCGAGCGAGGCCGCCGTCAGGCCTTTGCCCAACGAACTCACCACGCCGCCCGTGACAAATATGAATTTCATTTCAAAACGTTTTTAACCACGGATGCACACGGATTGACACGGATACATCCCGTCAGTTCAAGTATCCCGGCAATTGCGACGAGAGCGATGACAACTTCCGTTTTCATCGCTTTCAAAAATCCGTGTGCATTTGTGTTCACTCATGGTTTCTTAAAATGGTTTCGACCCGTTTCACATCCTCCGGCGTGTCCACGCCCACGCTGTCGTACTCGACCGTTACGACAGCGATCGGGATGCCGTTCTCCAGCGCCCGCAATTGTTCCAGCTTCTCCGCATTTTCGAGCGGTGACACCGGGAATTTCACCAGCCGCAACAGCGATTCACGCCGGTAACCGTAAATGCCGAGGTGCTTCAAAAAAGGAAACGCCGCCAACTGTCCCCGAACGCCTTCGGGGCTGGCGGCCTCGCGCAGATACGGAATCGTGCGCCGGGAAAAGTATAACGCGCGGCCGGCGGCATTGACAACGACTTTTACGACGTTCGGATTGTCGTAATCCGCGGGATTTTTAATGCGCGTGGCGGCGGTGGACATTTCACTTTGGACCAGCGCACCGGCCACCGCGTCAATCACCGCCGGATCAATCAACGGCTCGTCGCCTTGTATGTTGACGACCGCGTTACAAGGGCAGCGCGCCGCCACTTCGGCAATGCGGTCTGTGCCACTGGGATGGTCGGGGCGCGTCATTTCCACGCGACAGAACTTTTTGACCGCCTCGGCGATGCGGGAATCGTCCGTGGCCACGATGACTTCGTCGAGAGCCTTTGCCTTCTGGCATCGTTCGACGACGTGCTGAATCAACGGCCTGCCCGCGATGGGGGCGATGGATTTGCCGGGGAACCGTGTCGAGGCGTACCGGGCGGGAACGATGCCGACGATATTCACGGGCCTTGATTAAGCCATAACTTGCCACCCCAACGCAAGCCGCGAAGGTGAGGTGCAGTGTCCTAATTTGTCACGGAGCGCGGATTGTCTCAATCCGCGGTCCCGATTCTGAATCGGGACGAGTTGGGACAACTCGCGCTCCGTCTTTCAGGTAAGGCCAATTCGGATGAAACAAAATCCTATGGCAACCGCGTTTGCAATGCTTTCTTGAAATAAGCCCCCGCCCGGGTCGGCGTGAAATCCCAATCCTTGATCAGGCAGGGCCCCCAATGCGGGTCAAAACACCAGACGGTGTAGGAAATTCCATGCTTGGCGCAATACGACGTAATGGCGTCGCCGTAGGTTTCATCGCCAGTGATCGGGTTGTAACCGCCCGGGTCGTCCGGTGGAAGAAAGCCGATTTCAGTAAGAATCATCGGATATTTGTCGGCGACGAAACCCCAGTCGTGTGTCCAGTTGGCGTCCCACGGCTGTTGGGCCTTCATCGGATACGGATGCGCGACGTAACCGATGCCTTCGGCATCAATCGGGTCCCTGGCCACCGGTGTCAGGTCGTATCCGAAATTGAACCCGGCGACGAGCGGGACCGCCGTGCCGCCGTTCGCGCGGATGGTCTTGATGATTTGTTCCAGCAATCCCTTCCCTTCCGGCCAGGTGCAGGTTCCCATTTGGCCGCCCAGGGCAGGCTCATTGAATAATTCAAAAAAAGCGACGGTATTGTTGCCATGATAATGTTTGGCCATCGTGGTCCAGAAATCGAGTGTCTCAGCCCGCGTGGTATGATAAGCCGTGGGCGGATAAAGCTCAGACGTAGCGGGGAAAAATTTTTCCCCGTACAAATTTCCGATACTGTGCCAGTCAATGATGACGTATAATCCTTCCTCCCTGGCCCACGCAACGCCCTGGTCAAGCAGCTTGAGGTAATCTTTTTTTCCGTGGATGCGCCAGGCCGCCGGGTGCACGGGAATCCTTACGATGTTCGCGCCCCAGGACCTGGCCATTTCAAAGTAATGTTTGTTCCATTCACCGTTGCGCTGCAGCTTGTCGGGATCGCTGGTGTCCAATCCACGGAAGATGACGGTCTGGCCATCGGCGGTCACGAAATGATTGCCTTGCACACTGATATGAGCGGGTTGCGCAAGAGTTGTGGCGGAGAACAAAACGGTGACCAGACAGAGGCAAAGGCTTTTTGTCATGATGATATCTTCGAAGTTGAAGCAGGACCGGGGCAATTCACAAACTGGAGCGTATCCCAACGCGAACCGGTGTCAATATTACCCAACCGCCACGCGCGTCACGACGGACGCGATGAGCTGAAGCCCTTTGAAGAATTTCTCAGCGACTTTCCTCGCGGAGAGTCAGGAAGGCAACAGCCAGCGCCACCGCAAACGGCAACGCAAACAGTAAAATGCTCATGCCGGTGATTGTATCACAAATCGGCCATTTACGACAGTTCGGTTACCCAAATGTAACATTCACGCGTCAAATCGCCGTCGGTGACAACTCAACCAGTTGGATATAACGGTTTACGACGAGCCTGAGTGGGGGGCAAAAATAAATTTTGAGCCGCGCTTTCCGCCGGGTTTGTCCGCTAATTTGCCTGATTATCCCGCCGGCGGCGAACGAGTTCAAAATTGCAGAGGCGCACTTCGGGTTTGCCGGTGGAATCCAGCACCAGCTTTTGTTCGGGGTCGAAGGAAATCAACAGGTGGTCCGGCTTGAGATTGAGGTCCTCCAGACCGTATTGGGCCAGTCTGCCCGCTTTCGACTGCACCAACTCCTCCATCACTTTTTCGGAAATCAGCTTGTTGGCACACGCATACTTCGCATTCATCGCCGTGTAATGACGGTCGTCCTGCGCCGCCAGCAGTTCGTCGGGTCCGTTCCAATAGCCCCAGATGGTGATGTAATTACGGCCTTTTTGGAGAATGGATTCGCCATCCGGCGTCAGGAGATTGGCCAGCGCCACGAAGCGCCGATCATCGGCGGCCTGGCCGGATTCGCGATTGCTCCCGGTCATGTAAATGGCGCGGGGATAAATCGTCTTGACGCCGCGGCGGCTCAATTCGAGCGCGAAGGCAAATTCCTCGAACGGACAGTTGAACCCATGTTCGTGGACCGCGTTCTGGTTCATTTCGGGATGGGTCAGCCACGGCGGGTCGCCCATGCGCGAAACCCGCCAGACCAGATTGATATTGTCCTTGGTGGAGGTTCGGAACACCTGGTTGTGCGAGGAAAGTTTCTTCTTCGGCGTGCGCCGCCAGCGTTCGGGCAGGAAATAGTTGAACAAATCCGGGTCCTTGCCCACGACCCACAGCAGGCCGCCGGTGCTCTCGGCACGGCCGAAAATGTAATCCACGCCCATGATGTTCGTGGCCCGGAGATGGGCCGGCAGCGGCTTGGCGGTATCCACCTCGAACCGTCGCGCCATGTGCTTGAGATAAATCTGGCGATTGGCGCTGCGCACCGATTGTTCGTGCTCCGGCGTGCGTTCGAGCAGCTCGTAATCCACCAGCGCATAAGCCAGCTGGCCGTTCCGGTCGCGCAACAGCGACTGATCATGTCCCGACCGCAAAATGACGTGGGCGGGTTTCATGTCAATGACCCGGTAACCTTTCTGCCACAATTCGTGCGTGGCCAGACAGGTAACCCGGGCGAGGAACTCGGCGCGTTCCTGATCGTGCAATTTGAGATACTCCGCCGACTCCACCGCGTCCAGGCCCTTGACCCAGCCGTACAACACGACGTATTGCCGGAGGATGTCAATTTCCACGCCCGGATGGCGGACGACCTTCGCGCGGATTTTGTCCTCGGACCGGCCGGTCTGCCAGAGCTGCAACCGCTCGGACGGCATGTAAATCGCCATCGGCTTTTGTGTCCGGATGCGGATGCCCGGCGGGCCGGCCTCGCCCTTGCGCAATTCCATGAGCAACGAAAATTCCTCGAACGGGCTGTTGAACTCGGCGTGGATGAACTTGTTGAAGGTGAGTGTATCGAGCGGCACGCCCTCGCCGACGCGCGACCATTTAACCACCAGGGACAGTGTCACGCCATTCACCCGGCGTGTGGGGACCTTGTAGACCGTGCTCGTGCCTTCCAGCCGTTTGCGCTTGGTCTCAAACCATTCCTGCGCGTACCAGTTCTCCGGCAGGAGATTCTGCCAGAACGGCAACCCCAGGTGCGTCACATAAAGGTCGCCGCCGTCCCGGGTCTTCAGGTGCACGTAATCCACGCCCAGCAACGAAATGGCGCTGCCTGGAACGTCTGCGGGGACCGGGAGTACGGCAGGTGCAGCGGCGGCCGGATTTGAAGCTGCAGCTTCACTGGACATGGCACCAACCTAATCTTTCTGCCCGTCACCGCTAACCATGGCTTATCCGAAACGCACCAAAATTTGGCCTTGGATGAACATGGATTTTGTGGAAAGAAAAACGTGCAACAATTAGAAGAAACAGGTGGCTAAGCTCTTAGCCAGATTTGGTGGTTTGTCCACGCCGCCCGTCGCCGCAAGCCAAAGCTTTTGGATGCGAACCAGATTGATTCAACGGACGTTTTTTAAATCCTGCTGTGGCATTTGAAATAACGCTGTCTTTCCTTGTTGGCTGTCCCAACGACATTCGACAATGGCCCGGCGTTTCAACGCCGGGAGAAATTCGGAATTGCATAAGTTCCGAAGGAACGGCTGAATGGATTCCATGTCCTACGTCAGCTCCTATTTCCATTGCGCTTTCAGCACCAAGGAACGGCAGCGGCTCATCAGGCCCGAACTGCGCGAACGGCTCTGGCCGTTTCTCGGCGGCATCGCTCGACAGAACAAAATGAAAGCCATCGAAATCGGCGGCGTGGAAGATCACATTCATATTCTGGTTTCGCTGCCGTCCACGATGGCGATTTTCAAGGCAATGCAATTGCTTAAGGGGGCTTCATCCAAATGGATCCACGAAACTTTCCCTGAGCAGAGGCTGTTTGCGTGGCAGGAGGAATACGGTGCGTTCAGCGTCAGCATGTCACAATTGGATAAAACCATCGAATACATCAAGGGTCAGGAAACGCATCATCGCAAAATGACGTTTCAGGAGGAATTTCTCGCGTTGCTGAAGAAACATCGCATCGAATACGACGAACGGTATTTGTGGAAATGAGTTTCAGCGGTTCACGCGAATTGGGTTGTTCGCGCCACCGTTGTCCCAACAGGACAATCCGACAATAGCCCGGCGTTTCAACGCCGGGAAAAACGTGACACAATATGAGTCTCGAAGAGACGGCTGATGCGGGCGAAAATAAG
>DATEGR010000103.1:0-10598 GCA_035279985.1 Verrucomicrobiia bacterium | reverse complement strand
CTTCGCTGGCTGGATTTGGTGGTCACCGTCATCTACATGGCGGCGATGGCCTTCATCGGCCTGTGGTTTGCCCGGCGGCAGACCTCGACGGAGCGTTATTTTGTCGCGCAACGTTCCATTCCGGGTTGGGCGATGGGGATTTCGCTTTATGCGACGGTGATCAGCAGCGTGACGTTCATCGCCTATCCCGGCGCTGCTTACGCCGGCAACTGGAATGAGCTGGTGCCGGGCCTGATGGTGATGCCCGTCCTGGTGCTCGCCGTTTTTCTCATCATCCCGTTTTACCGGCGCATCGTGGGCATGAGCGCCTATGAATACTTTGGCAAACGGTTCGGCGGGCGGACGCGGGCGTTCAGTGCAGTGGCGTTTGCCTGCGGCCATTTTTCAAAGCTGGCATTTGTATTTTATCTGGTCGCCCTGACGGTCAACAGCATGACCGGCTGGAACATCTATTGGGTCACCGTCATTATGGGGGTGGTGACCGTGTTCTACACCTTTTGCGGCGGATTGGAGGCGGTGATTTGGACGGACGTCATTCAGGGATTCGTCAAGGTTTTTGGCATCATCATTTGCCTGGGTTTCCTGCTGTTTTTGCCGCCGGGCGGACCGGCGGCGGCGTTCCACACGGCATGGCAGGCGGGCAAGTTCAACCTCGGCTCGTTGGATTTTGATCTCACGCAGAAAGGGTTTTGGGTGATGACGCTCTACGGGTTGTTCTGGTTCCTGCAGCAATACACCGCCGACCAGACCGTGGTGCAGCGCTATCTGGTGACCACCAGCAACCGGCAGGCCGTCAAAGGCACGCTGTTGGGCGGGTTGTTGTGTGTGCCGGTCTGGACTCTGTTCATGCTCATCGGGTCGTTGCTATGGTCGTTTTACCGGCTGACGGGTGAAAAATTTCCCGGTTACATCACCAAATCCGACCAGATTTTTCCTTACTTTCTTTCGACGCACATTCCGGCCGGGCTGGCGGGGCTCTTCATGGCCTCACTCTTTGCGGCGGCCATGTCCACCATCTCGTCCACCCTCAACTGCCTGGCGGTGATTGGGACGGAGGATATTTACCGGCGGTTCCAGCCGGCAGCGAGCGATGCGCGACGTCTGCAAGTGGGGAAAGGCATCGTGGTGGGAGCCGGGCTGTTGACGACAGTAATTGCGATAGTGCTGGCCCATTATGCGGGCCATGCCTTGTCGCTCTATTTCACCGCCACCGCAATCCTGTCCGGCGGACTGTTTGGATTGTTCTTCCTGGCTTTTTTTTCAACCCGAGCCAATGCGCGTGGCGTGTGGGTCGGCATCATCGCCTGTCTGTTGTTCACCGGCTGGGCCACGCTTACGGAAGGCAAGGACCAATTGTATGACCTGGGCCGTTATAATTTTCCGCTCCCCGGCGTCATGATTGGTGTCATTGGCCACGTCGTGCTGTTGTTGGTCGGTTATCTGGCCAGTTTGTTCTTTGCCGCGCCGGAACCGGCCTTGCGCGAATTGACGTTATGGGGCTGGCTTGAAAAACGAAGCCGGCTGCGCGCAGGACGGTTGGATTCTTCGCCAATTTTAGGATCAAATCCATGAACATCATCACCCTGCTCCAACCTCCGCGCCTTGTCTTCGGCAACGGCTGTGCGCCGCAATGCGCCGGACTTTTCGCGCAGCGCGGTTGCCGCCGGGTGTTGCTGGTGACGAGTTCGCCGGTTTTGCCGCTGCTCGAGGCGGTGACGGACGCCTTGAAAAAATCGGATGTGACCATTGTCACGGCCCCGGTGGTGGATCAGGAGCCCACGCTGCCGCGGTTTGAAACGATCGCGCGATTTGCGCACGCGGAAAAGGTGGACGGCGTGCTCGGCATCGGTGGCGGCAGTGTGATTGACGTGGCGAAACTGACGGCGGCGCTCGCCGCTGGGAAGCAAACGGCGGCAGAAGCGTTTGGAATCAATTTGCTGGAAGGCCGCAAACTGCCGTTGGTCTGCTTGCCGACCACCGCCGGGACCGGGGCGGAAGTCTCCCCCAACGCCATTTTACTCGATGAGGGGGAGATGCTGAAAAAAGGTGTGGTCAGCCCGCATCTCGTTCCTGATGCCGCGTTCATTGATCCGCTGCTCACGCTTTCCGTGCCGCCGGACGTCACGGCGGCCACGGGTCTCGACGCGCTCACGCATTGCATCGAAGCCTATGCCAACAAGTTTGCGCATCCCATCGTGGATGCCTGCGCGTTGCAGGGCGTGAAATTGATCTCCGCCAACCTGCTCCGCGCGGTCCGCAACGGCGGCGACGTTGAAGCCCGCGCCGCGCTGGCGCTGGGCAGTCTATACGGCGGGCTGTGTCTCGGTCCGGTGAACACGGCGGCTGTTCACGCGCTTTCGTACCCGCTGGGCGGGCGGTTCCATGTCGCGCACGGCGTTTCCAACGCGGTTTTGCTGCCGCACGTTTTGCGTTTCAATTTATCCGCCGCGCCGCAGCGTTACGCGGAGATTTCCCAGGCCCTGGGCGTTGCCGGCAATGGCTCGAATCGGTCTACGGCTGAACACGGCGTGGAATTTCTAAGCGCGCTTTCGCGTCATTGCGGAGTGCCGCAGAGACTCTCCGCCTTCGACATTCCGCGATCCGCGATTCCCGAGCTGGCCCGGGCCGCGATGCAGGTGACGCGGTTGTTGAATAATAATTTACGTCCGTTGACGGAGACGGATGCGGTCCGGATTTATGAAGCGGCTTATTGAATGAACACGGGATTGAAATATGGCGGCGTGGTGGTGCCGATGATTACGCCGGTGACGGAAGACGGCCGGCTGGATGAGCCGGCGGTGGATCGGCTGGTGGATTTTCTGGTCGCTGGCGGCGTGGACGGAATTTTCGTCATGGGCACGACCGGCGAAGGCACGGCCATTCCGCGTGCCTATCGGCGGCGGCTGGTGGAACGGACGGCCGCGCGGGTGAACGGCAATGCCAAGGTCTTTGCCGGCATCGGCGATGCGCATCCCGAGGAAATCGTGGCGGGTAATGACTATTTCTGTGCCGGTGTTCATGCTGTCGTATCGCGTCCCCCGGTGGCGATTCCCGCGAAGGAAATGCTGCCGTGGTTTCGGACCCTTTTGGACGGATTGGACGGGCCTTTACTGCTCTACAACATGCCGATGACGACGAAGGTTTCCATTCCGCTGGACGTGGTTGAAAATCTGGCGGGGCATCGACGGCTCGCCGGCATCAAGGATTCGGAGAACAACCCCAGACGGCTTGAGGAGTTGCTCGGGCGTTTCGGCGGCAAACGGGATTTTTCGGTGTTCGTCGGTGTTGGCGCGCTGATGGAGAGCGGCTTACGGCTCGGTGCGGACGGGATCGTTCCGAGTGTCGGCAACTTGATTCCGGATGTGTGCCGGAAACTTTGTGCCGCCGCCCGAAACCGCGATTGGTCCGGGGCCGGTGCTTCGTATTCGCGCATGAGCACCGTCGCCGCACTGTATCAAAATGGCCGGACGCTGAACGAATCGCTTTCCGTTTTGAAAGGCGCGCTGCACCTGCGCGGGCTTTGCGCGCCGCACGTTTTGCCGCCGTTAAAGCCATTGACAGAATCGCAACTGGAAAAGCTCCGGAACGAAATGGAACGGTTGCATTTGTTGAACGGACAAACATGAGGATCAAACCTGTCCTTGGTCTTACGTTGGGCGATCCGGCGGGCATCGGGCCGGAAATCTGCCTGTGGGCGCTCGGTGCTCCGGCAGTGCAGGAACACTGCGTGCCGGTGTTGTTTGGCGACGCCGGCGTGCTGGAGAAAGTGACGAAAGCAGTGTCACGCAATGGCCGCAACGGCGGCAAAGGAATTTCCTCAAATCCTCTGCGCCCCTGGCGAACATTGGGCGTGGTTGAGTTTGAAAAGCTTTCACAAATCGAAGAGCCCCTCGTTGTGGATTGTGCCGCGATTAACGCACCGGAAGTCAAACCGGGTAAAATTTCCGCCGCGTGCGGGCGGGCGGCCTGCCTTTATATTGAACAGGCCATTCGCGCTGCCCTGGCCGGCCGGATCGATGCGGTGGTCACTGCGCCGATCCACAAGGAATCGTTGAATCTGGCCGGCGTGAATTTTCCGGGCCATACCGAAATTTTTACCGCCCTGACAAAATCGCGACGCAGTTGCATGATGCTGTACTCGGACAAGCTGACGGTGAGCATGGCGACCACTCATATCGGATATGCCGATGTTCCCCAAAAGCTGTCCGCCCAACGCATTTTGGATGTTATCGAACTGACGGCAGAAGCGATGGGCCGGATATTGCGGCGTGCACCGCGCCTCGGCGTCTGCGGTTTGAATCCGCACGCGGGCGAGCATGGACTGTTCGGCAATCAGGAGGAGGACAATTTCGTCGAGCCGGCGGTGGCGCTGGCCCGCGAAAAGGGTGTGGCGGTGACCGGTCCGCTGGTGCCGGATGCGGCGTTCACCCCGGCCCAACGCCTCAAATATGATGCCATCGTCACGCTGTATCATGACCAGGGACACATCCCGTTCAAGATGCTGGCGTTTGACACCGGGGTGAACATTACCCTCGGCCTGCCGATCATCCGCACGTCGGTGGACCACGGAACGGCATTTGACATTGCGTGGCAGGGAAAAGCCGACCCGACCAGTTTGTTTTCGGCCATTCGAGTGGCAGCGGATCTGGCACGGAATCGAACCCCCAATTTACAGTCGACGATTGACACGCGGAATGGCGGCAGTCGCGTCAATCGAAAACCGAAAATCGCAATTTAAAATGATTGGTGTGATTGCAGATGATCTGACCGGCGCCGCCGAAATCGGGGCGGTCGGTCTGCGCCATGGTTTGCGCGCGGAGATTGTCCGGCGCGGCAAACCGAGCGGCCAGGCGGAGGTGGTCTGCGTGGACACCGATTCACGGTCCTGCAGTCCTGACGAAGCGGGGAAACGCGCCGCGGCGGCGGCAAGACTTTTGCGCGCGGCCGGTGCGCAATGGATTTACAAGAAGGTGGATTCCGTTCTGCGCGGACAGGTTACCGCCGAAGTGGAGGCGGTAATGACCCAGCTTCAATTAAACCGCGCCCTGCTGCTCCCGGCCAATCCCTCGCTGGGCCGCGTGATCCGCGATGGCCAGTACCTTGTCCGCGGCAAATTGATTCACCGGACGGAGTTTGCGCGCGACCCGGAATATCCGCGGCGCACGTCCCAGGTGTTGCGGTTGCTGAGGCTGCCGGAAAAATTTTTGATCCGCGTGTCCAATGGCGACCATACGCTGTCGAACAACACAATCGTCGTCGCCGAGACTGCAACCTCGGCGGAGGTGCAGGATTGGGCCGGGCGTCACGAAACCGGAATGCTGCTGGCGGGGGGATCGGAATTTTTCAACGCGCTGCTTTACGCCGAACACCTCCCGATGCCGCCGGTTGAAATCGCGTTGCCGGAACCGGCGCCGGGGCGCGAGTTGTTTATCTGCGGCACGTCTACGGAATCGGCACGCAAATTTATAAACGCGGCGCGGCGGGGGAAGACGCCGGTGTTTTCATTGCCGCAGGAAATGATGTGGGGCGTGGAACTTTCGACCCCGGCCGCGGAGGCCGTTACCCGGCGGGTGATGGCCGCATTTGATGCACATCCGCGGGTCATCTTGAGCGTCGGCCTGCCCCTGGTGCGCGATGCCGCCATCGCCCGGCAGTTGTCTCACTTCGTCGTGAGGATTGCCGAGTCGGTATTGCGGCGGGTGCGGATTGTCAGCGTGTTCGCCGAGGGTGGTGCCACCTCGGCGGAATTGGTGCGGTGCATGGGGTGGGCGCGGCTGACGGTTCAGCGTGAACTGGCGCCCGGGGTAGCGGTGTTGGCGATTGAGGGCGGGGATTCCACATTACTAACCATCAAACCTGGAACTTATGCCTGGCCTGCAAAGTGGACATGACAATGGCGGGTTTGATAATAATGGGCTTATGCCCAAGCTCGCCGGCTCGTTGGATAATCTTGTTTTTGTGGCCCCGTCGCCCGTTGCGCGGCGGTTGTTGTGGCACCTTTTCTCGATCGGTTCCCGCCGCATCGTGCAGACGGATCATCACGAGCGTTTTGAAAAACCAGGTGCGCATCTGTTCTGGGTGCAATCGGGCGAGGGTGAACTGGAATACCGTTCAAGCCGCTTTGAGTTGAAACGCGGCAAAAAAATCTGGCTGGTGGACATGGCCAAACCGCGCACCTACCTCCCGACGCCGGGACGACATCTGACCATCACCGGATTTCGTTTCGGCGGGCCGGGTTTGGAGTTCTGGCATGAGGAGTTTCACGGCGAAGAAAACGCCGAGTTCCCCGTGGACGATTTCCGGGTGGTGACCCAGATGCAAAGCGAGTTGCTCCGCCTCGTCCGCCGCCGCCCCAGCGGCTGGGAGTGGCAGGTTCATCTTCGGATTACTGAAATGCTGGGACGGCTGCTGATGTCGCGGGAATTACTGGCCTCACCCCATGCGGAATTGTCCCCGCCGGTGGTGCGGGTCATCAATGCCATCTCCGCCAACCCGCTGCGCGACTGGAAGGCAAAGGAACTTGCCTCCATAGGCAAGGTCAGCTACTCCGGACTGCGCGCGCTGTTTCAGCAAGCCGGGCAGGGGACCATCCATCAACACATCCAGAAGGCGCGGCTGGACCAGGCGCGCCTTTTACTGGCGGACAAGCGTTTGTCAGTCAAGGATGTGGCGTCCCAGTTGAGTTTTTCGAGCGAGTTTTATTTCAGCCATTTCTTTCGCCGCCACACCGGCATGTCGCCGACGCAATTCCGGCAGCATTTGAAAGGGTAGGTGGAAAAGCCACCGCGTCAGTTCAACTGCGCCTTCAAATAACGGTTCATGGCGGCCAGCACGCCCGGCTCCACTGGGACTTTGTGGCCGCGCGGCTGGGGGTCCTGCATGAAGATTTCGTCGCTGCCCAGTTCCGCGAGGCGTTGGCGCAGCACGACCATTTGGTGGAGCGCGTCGGCGCCTTCGGCGCAGTTGATGGTCAGGTATAGCGGGAGGGTGGCGTGGGTCAAATAGTCCAACGCACCTTCACGGCGCCAGACCTCAAGATGGGTGGCCCGATCACCCCAGGCCCCGGTGTAGCGTGGCAACATGTGATCCGAGGGCAACAGATCGAGATAGGTGAAACGCCCCGACATAACCACAGCGCCCTGCACGGCGTCGCTGATCTCCTGATTTTCGCCGTGACCTTGAAACTCCTTCAGGCCTTCGGTGGTGACGAGCATCAAAGCCATCCCGCTGCCGCGCGAAAAGCCGACCGCGGCGATTTTCCCGTTCATCCCCAGGCCGGCGCCTTCCACTCGCAGCGTCCGGACGGCGGCCTTGATTTTCCAGGCGCACTGCGGCATCGGATCCAACCCTTCGTAGGGCGGAGCCACGGGGTGATCGGCCATCGCCACGGCGAAACCTGCGGTGGCCTCGCCGTCGAGAATGGTATCGCTGCAGATGGCCAGCGAGGCGTTGCCCATGCGGTTCACGTTGTCGCAGGAAAACTCAATGATGGCGCCGACCGGTTCGACCGGGTGCGACGGATAAATGAGGTCCATGCCCAGTGTCCGGCCCGGGTCGTGATAGAACACCACGTCGCGCAACAGCCGGTCGCCGGAAGGCACAATGAAAACGTGCGCCGGATCAATCTTGAATCGCGGCAGGAACCGGCCGCGAAACAAATCATCGCGCAGCTGGTACAAATCGCGGTTGAGGAACGGCACCCGGGCGCGCGGGTCCCGGGCGTAATCCAGAATTGCGACCAGATATCCCCGGGCGCGGAAATCACGAATGATCGCCTGATCGCTGTCGGTGCCGACGCGCGGGGCGGCCAGATGTTCAAGATAAATGATCATCGGCAACGGCTGGTTGCTGTGAAAGCCATCCGGTTTGAGCATGGTCAGGTTAAGCGGTTTTCCGGTGACCGGGCTCGGCCATTGGGCGTGTTCCGGCGCAGGCAGTTTTGCCTGAGCACGAATAGAAATGGCCAGTGCACATACACACAACGCCGGGAGGAACCGGAATTTTCCCGCTTCGCCGCGTGCCAGGTAAAGCTCGGTCATTGGATCATTTCGCCTGAAAAATTGATTTTAGATACGCCGCGTTCGCGCCGAAGTTCCATTTCACGTTACGCGGGTCTTTAGCGCTGCGCGAGCGTTCGATCACCAGCCAACCGTGCCAGCCCATTGCCTCGAGCGTATCCTTCACCCTGGGCAGGTCAATCCTGGGGTCGTCCCGGAGCCAGACGCCGTCCCGGTCAGTGCAATGAATCTGGCAGATGCGGTCCCGGCCGAGCGTGCGCAGTTCGGCAATCAGGTCGCGTCCATTTTCGACCACGTTGGCAAAGTTGAAATAACTGCGGACGGCTGTTGAGCCAATATCGTCGAGCAGCTTCACCTCACCGGCGGCGTTCAGCGCCGTCTCGATGCCGATGACAACGCCCGCGGCTTCGGCCTTCGGCGCGATGGTCTTCAACCGCGCGACCACCGCGGGACGCAGTTCGGGGTGTTTGACGAGATCGCACGGCACACCCAGCGGCAGGAACGCGACCTTCACGTTCATCGCGGTCATCGTGTCAATGCAATCCTGCACCATGCGCGGCACGGTGGGGCGTTCGGCGAAAGACTGGGCATAAAAGCCGGACATGGCCAGCGAACTGATTTCGAGCCCGAGCCGGCGCGCCGTGTCGAGGAATTGCTGGCGGATTCTCGGATCGGCCAGATGATTGTCAAACGTCGGACGGTCGCCCAGGCCGCCCATATCCACTTCAACGCCGTCGAGGCCGATTTCCCTGGCCAGCGGGAAGGCGCCGGGTTTCTGACGTTTGAGCATCATCCAGTCACAGGCGGCAATTTTATAACGAGAATCGGGAATGACCGGTGTTGCCGGAGCACTGTCGGGTTGCGCTGCTTGGATGGCATCGGCCGCCAGCGGCCAGGTGCCGGAGCAAAACCATCCCGTCGTGGTAACGGCGGCGGCGGTTTTTAAAAACTGGCGACGATTCATGGGTCGGTTGGTTTTAATTGCCCGTCAAACGCGTAGGTTTTGCCGGCTTCGGTCGGGAGTTCGATTTCATGTCCGCTGTAGCACAGGCGGCAGGGCCGGCCGAGCTTCGAGTGGATAACCGCATGCGTCATCCGGCCGTTGTCCCAGGCCAGGTCCACCACAAATCCGTCGCGGGCGCAGATGCCGGAGATCGAGCCGGACGGCCATTCCTTCGGCAACGCGGGCAGCAGCTGGACGATGCGCACCGGGCGGCCGTCGTGCCTTTCCGTCCATTGGCTTTGCAGCAGCATTTCTATCATGCCGGCCGTGGCGCCGAAATTGCCGTCTATTTGAAACGGTCCGCATAGATCGAATAAATTCGGCAGCGTTCGATGTTGGAACAGCAGGTTCAGTTGCCGCCACGCAAATTCAGCATCACCAGCACGCGCCCAAAGGGGCATGCGCCACGCGTAACTCCAGCCGGTGCTCCCATCACCGCGCCATTTGAGCAGCAGTTGGGCGGCGTTCCAGATTTTGGGATCAGCCGGTGTGATCTCCGCACCCGGATAGAGCGCCCACAATGGTGACATATGGCGATGGTTGTTGTTCGGTTTGTCAATATCGTCTATCCACTCCTGCAACTGGCCGTATTTGCCGACTTGATTGGGTGGCAGTTGATCGCGCACTTCGGCCAGCTTCGCCGTGAATTCTTTGTCCGTTCCCAAAATGTTGGCAGCCGCAATGGTGTTATTGAACAAGGCACGGATGAGTTGATTGTCCATCGTCGGGCCGTAACAGAGTGTTCCTTGTTCAGGCGAATAGGACGGCGAGGTGACCCACCACCCGGTTTTCGGGTCTTTGATCAGGTCATCCACAAAAAATTGTGACGCCGATTTCATGTCCGGGTAGGCGCGGACGAGGAATTTATTGTCACCGGTGAAGAGATAATGTTCCCACAGATGATAACACAGCCACGCGCCGCCGGTCGGCCAGACGCCGTCAATGTTGTTGATGGGCGCCGTGCCGCGCCAGAGATCGGTGTTGTGATGGACCACCCAGCCGCCACAGCCGTATTGTTCCCGGGCGGTGCGACCGCCACTGACGACCAGGTCGTCAATCATGTCAAAGAGCGGTCGGGTGCATTCGCCCAGGTTGGCGGGTTCGGCGGGCCAATAATTCATTTCACAATTGATGTTGAGGGTCCACTTGGACTCCCAGGGCGGATTGAGGTCTTCGTTCCAAAGACCCTGCAAATTGGCCGGCTGCCCGCCCGGACGGCTGCTCGAGATGAGCAGATAACGGCCGTATTGAAAATACAGCGACGCCAGCGCCGGGTCGCCCTCCAGGCCGTAGGTCTTCACCGCTGCCAGACGCCGGTCCGTCGGCAGCCTGGCGCGGTCGGTGTGACCCAGGTTAAAAGTTACCCGCTGGAAAAGGCCGCGATAGTCGGCGAGATGACGGGCCAGCAAGGTTTCATAGTTGACGTGGTCAAGCTGTGCCAATGTGTGAACACAACGCTGATCCGGGTGGCCACTGATGTCTTGAAAATTATTGAAACTGGTCGCTGCCACCAGAAGCACGGTGGCGGAATTGGCGTTGCTGACGGTGAGAATGTTTCCGTTAGTGCTGATTTGGCC
>DATEGR010000102.1:0-9271 GCA_035279985.1 Verrucomicrobiia bacterium | reverse complement strand
ATTTCAACGCCAGCGCCACCGCGCCCGGTGCGGCGAGCGGCACGAAATGGCTGGGCACCACCATCCCCGCGTTGCCGAACGAACAGCCGTCGCGTTGCCCGGCATTCCGCTCCAGCACGGTCACGGTAAATCCGCGTAGTGCGCAGGAATACGCTGTGCAAAGTCCGATCACCCCGCCGCCGACGATGAGGACGCGTTTGCTCATGTCATTTGATGCCCCAACAGAAGGGATCGCTTTCATCCAGCAATAGCGTGGCTTCTGCGTTTACCGAGGCGGTGCCGGTGATGACGGGTTCGATTTTTCCGGCAGCTTGATCGAGCCATCGAAACTTGCCGGTGAAGGTGCTGCCGATGATACTTTCCTGTTTCCACAGCTCGCCTTCGGCCAGTTTTCCATCGGCGGCGAGGCACGCCAGTTTCGCGCTGGTGCCGGTCCCGCACGGCGAGCGGTCGTAAGCCTTGCCCGGGCAGAGCACAAAATTGCGCGAGTTGGCTCCGCGTGCGGCCGGCGGGCCAAAGAGTTCGACGTGATCCACGTCGGGGAACCCCTGCGCGTTCACTGCCTGGCGGATGCGCCAGGTGAAGGCCGTGAGCAAGTCCACGTTCGCGAGGGAAAGCTCCTGGCCATGATCTGCCACCAGGAAAAACCAGTTTCCGCCCCAGGCGACATCGCCGGTGATCCTTCCCTCACCGGACACCTCCACGGTCACGGCTTTTTTCGCGCGCCAGCTCGGTACGTTGGCCACGGAGACTTCGCCGGTCGGGTGCAGCGTGGCGGTAACCGTGCCTGCCGGTGTTTCGATGCGATGGGCACCGGGCTGGATCCGGCCCAGGCGCGCGAGCGTGACCACCAGACCGATGGTGCCGTGGCCGCACATGCCGAGGTAGCCGACGTTGTTGAAAAAAATCACGCCCGCGGCACAGGTTTTGTCTTCCGGTTCGACGAGCCATGCCCCGACCATCACGTCCGAACCGCGCGGTTCGTTCACGACGGCCGAACGAAAGCGGTCAAATTCCCGCTGGAACCGCTCGCGGCGGCGGGTGAGCGGGCCTCGGCCCAGGTCCGGGCCGCCTGAAAGAACAACGCGCGTCGGCTCGCCGCCGGTATGTGAATCAACAATCTGCAGGCGATGCGTTTTCGATTGGCCCATGTCGCCGACACAATGCTTGTTTTGTTCCGCGGCGCAAGCGGCTTTTCCGCGAAAGGATGAAATCGGATAGCTGGCTGTGTATTTCGAGCATGTGCGCGATGTGCAGTGGTCTTTATGCTATTAATTCGTAAAACGAATAGCCGCAAGTTCCGCACGAGCGAAGAACGGCGTGCCGCTTTGACCAACACTAGCAGCCGGACCATGAACAAATTTTCTCTCGGAAGGGCGCTCATCATTTTTGGTTGTTTATTTTTCTTTCCGGCGGAATCGCCCGATGTCGCGAAGGCTCAATCACCGGCCGGTTCAAACCTGACCGCCACGGTCCCGCCACAGAGCGGGCCGCTGTCATCCGGCGCCAGCCAGACCAACCAGCCCCGATCGCGACTGCGGCAACGCGAGCGGTCCGGACGCTATGGCGGGGGCGACCCGACACCCACGCTGGGCCTGGAACAGGGTTTCCTCGAACTCGACACGCCTGACTTCAATTTGAAACTGGTCAAGGCCTCGCAGACGGTCGCCGCCCTGACACCGAAGGGTGCCGGCGGTTTCGATTTCACCCCGGCGGATCAGCTTCAAAAACGTGCCGGGAATTACTTTTTCCAACTGGGCGACCTGACGCTGCGTCTGCGCGAGGGCAATGCCGGCGAGTGGCAGGGTTATTCCACCGCCGCCGCCCGGAAACCGGTCGTGGCTCTGCCGGCTGCCGGTGAGACACTCGCGGCGGCTGACCTCACGCCAACGTTGCCGCCGGATTGCCCGCTGCAAGTGACGCGGGAATGGGCTTTGGACCAGGGCAAACTCGTTTTGAAGTTCGCGCTTAAGAACAAATCAGACCAGCCGGTGCAAATCGGTTCGCTGGGTATTCCGCTCATCTTCAACAATTTCATCACGGGCCGTTCGCTGGCGGAGGCTCACGAAGTCTGTTCCTTTTCCGACCCGGCCATTTGCCGGGATGCCGGATATGTCCAGGTGACGCGCTTGAACGGCCACGGCCCGGCACTTGTGGTCGTGCCGGAAGGTAAAACGCCATTGGAGGCTTATAATCCGATCCTGAATCCGAGGGACAGTTTGTCCGACGCAACCCGGATTTTCACCGACCGCACGCCGCGCAGCCAAACCTTCGAGGGTTTTTATGAATGGATGCCGCTGAGCCTGGCGTATGCGGAGAACGAATGGAAGAATGCCCGGCCGTGGAACCCGCCGACCAGCGAAACGCTGGCGCCGGGTGCGACGCGGACGTTCGGGCTGAAATTTCTCGTCGCGCCTGAAATTCAAGACATCGAAAAAACGCTCGCCGAAAATAACCGGCCTGTGGTCGTGGGCATTCCAGGCTACATCCTGCCGATGGACGTGAACGCCCGGCTGTTCTTGAAATATCCCCAGGATGTCAAATCGGTGAAAGTAGAACCCGAAGGAGCCATTGCGGTTACGAAAGATTCTCCAACGGAGCATGGCTGGCAGAATTACACGCTGCGCGGCAAGGAATGGGGCCGTGCCCGGTTGACGATTACTTACGAGGACGGCCTGGTGCAGACCATCGGTTACGACGTAATCAAGCCCGAGGCGGAGGCCGTGGCGGATCTCGGTCATTTCCTTTTCACCCGACAATGGTTCGACGATCCCAGCGACCCGTTTCATCGCAGTCCGTCGGTCATGACTTATGATCGGGCGCACAACCGGATTGTGACGCAGGATGCCCGCGCCTGGGTTGCCGGTTTGGAAGATGAAGGCGGTGCCGGTTCCTGGCTGGCGGCGGCGATGAAGGAATTCGGCCAGCCGAAAAAGGACGAGGTTGAGAAATTCCAGCAATTTGTGGACGGCGTGTTGTGGGGCGGCATTCAATACAAGGACGGCCCGCTGAAGTATGGCGTGCGCAAGAGCCTCTTTTACTACGATACGAACGAGTTTCCGCATTATTACGATCCGGATGTCCATTACGGCGGCTGGACGAGCTGGAGCAAGCGCGACGCCGGGCGGATTGACCGGGCTTACAACTATCCGCACGTCGTGGCCGCCTATTGGGCGATGTACCGTCTGGCGCGGAATGACCCCGGTCTGGTGACCAATCACCCGTGGGAATGGTATCTCGACCACGCTTTTCAGACGGTGAAATTTCTCACCGGCCGGAATGCCGACGGCGATTACAATGTCGGCTACCTCAACATGGGGCTGATGGAAGGCGACATTTTCCTGAGGTTGCTGAAGGATTTGAAGCGCGAGGGCTGGAATCAACAGGCCGCCGAACTGGAAGCCGCAATGAAGGAGCGCGCCGACCGCTGGCATCGTGAAGCGTTTCCGTTCGGCAGCGAAATGGCCTGGGATTCCACCGGCCAGGAGGAGGTTTATGCCTGGTGTAATTATTTTGGCTATGCGGACAAGGCACTGGTCACGCTCGATTCCATTCTGGGTTACATGCCGACGGTGCCGAACTGGGGTTACAACGGCGATGCTCGCCGTTACTGGGATTTTTATTACGGCGCCGCGCCGGGGGGGCGCCTGGAACGCCAGATTCATCATTATGGTTCGGGTATCAATGCCATTCCGGTTCTAACGGCCTATCGCCGGAATCCGGAGGACTACTATCTTTTGCGCGTGGGCTACGCCGGCACGATGGCGCCGCTGTCCAACATTGATTCGGATGGTTTCGCCGCCGCCGCCTTTCATTCCGCGCCATGGCTGATGAAATGGGATGCCTACAGCGGCGACTACGGACCGAATTTTTTCGGGCACGCGGTGGATACGGCGACGTACGTGATCCATCATCCCGAATTCGGCTGGCTGGCGTTTGGCGGAAACGTCGAGGTCAGTGGCGACCAGGTTGAAATTCAGCCGCTCGATTCGTTCCGCCGCCGGGTTTATCTCGCGCCGCTCGGACTTTGGCTGACACTCGACGCCGGGACATTTGACCGGGTGGAGGTAAGCGCCAAAACCGGCACTGTGTTTGTGGGCCTTTCGCCGGCGACGCCTTACGTTTCTGAAGCTCGCTTGCGTATCGAACAACCGGCGAAATTGCCGGACATCGGCGCCTATCAACCGGCTAAAAGTTTCCAGATGGAGCGCGGAGCATTCGTCATCGCGCTGAATAAAAACGGCACCACCCGGATTGAATTGACTGAGGCCAGATAAACCATGAGGTTCATGACGCACATTCTCGCCTTGCTTGCCCTGGCGGTACTGACGCTGAGTTGCCGCACTTCTCCCCCTTCCTCGACTCAATCCGCCGCCCAGGAAACATCCCCGCGGGTGACCGCGCCGCCGGAACTGTTCTTTGCCAAAATCCCTGCCCGTGACCGCGAGGAGGCCCGCCAGTTCTACAAAAAATACCTTGAGATTAACGGCCTGCCGCTGGCGGCTTCAGGCGAAGTTTCCGATCTGGCGCTGCAGCGCGACTATGACATCGTCACCCACATGCTCGCCGGCCGGCCCGACATCCTCCACGCCATGGTTACCAATGGCACGCGGCTGATAATCATCGGCAAGGACCAGCAATATACCGATATGCCGGAATACCGGCACGCCCGCGACCCGGCCTATCTCAACGAACGGGTGCGGGGCACCGGTGGTCTGGGACTGACGAGTTTCGGCGAGGAAAATTTGCTATGCCTGCCCGAAGACCGTTATGACCGGGAAAGCATCGCCGTGCATGAGTTTTGCCATACCATTGACGCGGCGCTGCGCCGGATGGACCCGACCTGGCATCAGCGATTGCTGAAGACGTACCACGACGCCGTCAGCAAGGGCTTATGGAAAAACACCTATACCGGTTCGAACCCGGCGGAGTATTGGGCGGAGGTATGCCAGGCCTACTTCGACTGCGGTCGCGCCGACAACTGGAACCACGGTCCCATCGCCCGGCGCGAGCAGCTTAAAATTTATGACCCGGAAGCTTATGACCTGGTCAAAGCCACCTTCCAGCTCAGCTCGGCGCAGGACTGGCGCTACCACTGGCTGCAAACGCTGCCCAATGTTGCCGCGCCGCCGGCGAGACTCCACATCAATCCCTACTACACCAAATTCACCTGGGCGGATGAGTTTCCCGTCGTCGGGCGGCAGGCGAGCGACGCGGCGCTGCTGAAGGCCAACGACACCGTCTGCAAGATGTTCGCTTATCGCCACGACATTCTGAAGGCGCTGATCAACGACGGTGTGAAGCTCGTGGTGTTGGGTCGGAACGAACGGCTGGCTGATTTGCCGGAGTTGAAAAAGTTGGCGGACACCAATATTGATTGGACGATTCGTTTCATGGATTACACACCGGAGACGAAGCTCCTGGTGGTTCCCGAAGAAAACGTGCTGGGTGATCCGAATCAAGCCGATGTCGGCCCCTGCCTGGAAATCCGCGAACTGGCCAAGGCGTTGTATTACGTTTGCGGCACGCGTCCGGTGGACCCGAACTGGAATAATCGCGGTCGCGACGTGCAGCAGTATGAACTGCACGTCCAACGCCTGGACATTCAGTTTGATGAGAAGCTCAAGCAACGTTACGACGCAGCGATGAGCAAAGGGATGTGGCAGGACACGTCCGCCGTGCCGGACCGCGTTGACTACTGGGCGGAAGGCGTGCTCGCCTATTTCGATGCCGCCGGCCAGGACGCGGCTCCGTTCAAAGACACCGGTCCGGACGGCGACTTCACCGGCAGCCCGCACCCGATCAATACCCGCGAGGCGCTGAAGGCTTACGACCCGGACCTGTTCGCACTCGTCAACGAAACCATGGCCTACGCTGGCCACGTGGACTGGCGTTACGTGCCTTACCCGCCTTGAAAATGTTGCGCCGGTGAATTGATGTGAAAACCAAAGTCGTCATAACGCTGCTGGCATTGATGGTCGTGGTGACGGTCGTGCGGGCGGCAAATTATCCCGCGCCCACCGCGGGAGATTTCACCATCCAGGATTTCCATTTCCGCGACGGGGAGTTTCTGGCCGAAGTTCACATGCATTACCTCACCCTGGGCCAGCCCCGGCGCGACGAACACGGCGTCGTTCGCAATGCGGTCCTGATCCTGCACGGCACGACGGGCAGCAGCGCGCAGTTTTTGCGGCCGGAATTCGCCAACGAACTTTACGGCAAAGACCAGCCGCTGGATGCAACCCGTTATTACCTCGTCATTCCCGATAACCTTGGCCACGGACAATCCAGCAAACCGAGCGACGGCTTGCATGCGCGGTTTCCGAAATACGGCTACCGCGACATGATCGACGCGCAGTATCGGCTGCTGATCGAAGGGCTGAAAGTGAACCATCTGCGGCTGGTCATGGGAACTTCGATGGGCGGGATGCATACGTGGCTCTGGGGCGAGCTGCATCCGGATTTCATGGACGCGCTCATGCCGCTGGCGAGTCTGCCCACGCAAATTTCCGGCCGCAACCGTGTGTGGCGGCGGGTCATCCTTGACGGCATCCGCGACTCGCCGGACTGGCAAAACGGCGATTATCATACCCAGCCTTCCGGGCTGCGGGTCGCGGCGGAGATGCTTTATTTCATGGGCAGCAACCCGGTGTTGCGCATGCAGGAATCGCCGACACTCAAGCAGAGCGATGAAACGCTGGATCGCTACGTGGCCTCCGTCATGACCAACCTGGACGCGAACGATGTGCTGTATGCCTTTGCGGCTTCCGAAGATTATGATCCCGGACCGGACCTGGAAAAAATCCAGGCGCCGCTGCTGGCGATCAATTCCGCCGATGATTTGATCAACCCGCCGGAACTTCGCGTTCTCGAACGCGAAATCAAGCGGGTGAAACACGGCCAGACCATCATCATTCCCTACAGCAATCAAACGGTGGGCCACGGCAGCCACACCAAAGCAGAGCTTTGGAAAAAATATCTGGTACGCCTGTTGAAAAAGACGGAAAGGAAATGAATTCGAATCCATGAAACGGGGCGTGCGATGGGGGCCGGGTATCTTTGCCGGAGCATGGCTCGTGACGATTTGGGCAAGCGCGCCGGCCCTGGCACAGGCCGTTCCGCTGCTGCTGAATCCTGCCGCGCCGGCATTGAACCGCCGCGCGCCGGATTTGTTTGATGCGCGCTTCGAAACGAGCAAAGGCGTGATTCTGATCCAGGTCCATCGCGATTGGGCGCCCCACGGGGCGGATCGCTTTTACAATCTCGTTCAAGCCGGTTACTACGGCGGTGACCGTTTCTTTCGCGTCCTGCGCGGGCGCTGGGCGCAATTCGGCATCAACGGTGATCCAAAAGTCGCAACCCTCTGGCGGACGCAAACTTTTCCCGACGACCCGCGGCGCGAGTCTAACGTGCGCGGCACCGTCGCTTTCGCCTTTGCCGTCCCGAATGGCCGGACGACGCAGGTGTTCATCAATCTGCGGGACAATTCGGCAACCCACGACCCGGAATCGTTCGTGCCGTTCGGCAGGGTGATTGCCGGTATGGATGTGGCGGAGGCGCTGAATTCGGAATACGGTGAAGCCGCTGGCAGTGGCATCCGCGCCGGCAAACAAGAACCACTCTTTCGAATGGGAAACGCGTATCTCGAAAGCCACTTTCCGCGTCTGGACTACATCCAGCGTGCAACCGTTCTTGAGTCAACCGGTACAAGCAGATGAAGAAAACCGGCGCACATCTCGACACCGTCAACCGGGTTCGGATGATTCTTCCCAAGCACTGCTGCGCGGAGCGCGGGCAGCCATGTCCGCGCGTTGCAGTTCCAAGGAACTCGCGGACATGGCTGTCCGCGCTCCGGACAGTCGGGCATCACGCCTGGGGCCTGGTTGCGCCGGCACGAAACCTGGCCCTGTCCGGCTTGGTGCTCCTGGTGTGTCCAGCGGCAAAAGGTGACTCGCGCCTCCGGTTCGACGGCGTTCCGGTCGAATTGACCGCCAGCCAGGTGAGCGACACGACCGTGCAACTTCAGTTGACGCCTTTGGATGGGCAGGGACGTCCGGTCATGGAAACGGTTTCTCCCATCCTCGTGCCGTTCACAGCGACGGAAAAGTTGCGGGTGCGTGAACTGAATGGCACAAAAGAATTTCAAGTTGGACAACTCCGGGTGACGGTCGAGTCGCCGCCGTTCACGGTTTCAGTGCGCCGGGCAGATGGAACACTGGTCCAGAAACTTGCTTTTGGCAGTGATGCCGACACGAGCCTGATCACATTCCAAACCGCCGCGCCGGTGCTGGGTCTGGGCGAAGGTGGGCCGCAATTTGACCGGCGGGGACATTTTTATCCCATGCAGAATGGTGAGAGCACGCCGTTGCTGGCGACCGACGGGGCGAGAATTCTGGTCCCATTCCTCATCGGTACCGAAGGATGGGTGTTATTCGTGCCGGAACCATCGGGCGAATTCGATTTGCGCGGCAAACGAGGCGCTGTCCTTCCGCGGGCAGGAGCAGTGCCGGGCCGGGCGGACGTATTTGTGACCGACGCGCGCCAACCGGAAAACGCGATGCGCGAAATTATCCGGCTGACGGGTGCGCCGGTCCTGCCGCCGAAGTGGGCGCTCGGCTACATGCAATCGCACCGCACGCTCGCAACCGAGGCAGACGTCCTTGCCGAGGCCCGGACGTTTCGTGAAAAAAATCTGCCGTGCGATACGTTTATTTTCCTGGGGACGGGCTTTTGTCCGGCCGGCTGGAACCTCGGTCACGATTCGTTTCAATTCAACACCAACGTCTTTGTCCACGATCCGGCCACGGTGATCAAGGAATTGCACGCCGAGCATCTGCACGTGGTGCTGCACATTGTCCCGCTCCGAAAAGAATACCCGGCGCTGCACGGCCAAATTCCCCCGGCACCGGGCGAGGTCCCGGACGCGCAGGACATTGGAACTTACTGGAACCGGCACCAAGCACTTTTCGCCGCCGGCGTGGATGGCTGGTGGCCGGACGAAGGCGACTGGTTCGATGTGCCGAGCCGGCTGGCGCGGCACCGGATGTATTATGAAGGCCCATTGAGCGACCGGCCGAATATTCGTCCGTGGAATTTGCAGCGCAACGGCGGTGCCGGCATCGCGCGTTACGGCGGCTGGATCTGGTCGGGCGACGTGGACAGCCGTTGGGAGACGCTGGCGGCGCAGGTGTCGGTCGGGCAGAACCATTCGCTGAGCCTGTCGCCCTACTGGGGCAGCGACACCGGCGGCTTCTTCCCGACGAAGGAGCTG
>DATEGR010000101.1:0-4296 GCA_035279985.1 Verrucomicrobiia bacterium | reverse complement strand
ACAAGCGCCGAGCTTTCCAAACGCCGGGCTGATTGATTGCATCCTTTCAGATTTCCGGAATCCCAAAGGGGAGGCCTCCACTTGCCCAGCCTTGACCGCCATGGTAAAATGTCAATAGATTGATGAATAAGTTGTTGGCTTTCTTCTTTGCACTGCTTTGTCTGGCGGGGCTTTTTGCACCTCTCATGGCGTCGCATGACGCGCAATTTTATTTTGAGCGAGGTTCGGAAATCCTGTCCAGCGCCGACCCCGATCACCAATGGACTTATCGTTGGGACTTGAACAGCGCGCAGGCAGATTTCAGCCACGCCCTCAGATTGAATCCCAATTTAACCGCTGCTTATACCAACCGCGCATATATCGAATCCACGAGGGGAGACGCGGTCAAGGCGCTCAAGGATTACACCTCGGCCATCGGATTGAATCCGCAAGACCCGAACATTTACATGCAGCGGGCGGATATCGAGGCGACGCAACGTGATTTTGAACCCGCGCTGGGTGATTATGAAAAGGCCATTGAATTGCAGCCGGACAATCGGGGCGCCTACCGCGGAAGGGTGCGCATCAAGGAAATGCAGAATGATTTTGCCGGCGCCATGATGGAACGGGTGCGCATGATTGAAGAAGCGGTTCCCGTATTCACCGGCTCCACCCAGGCCGACGGTGGCTTTTTCGCCCGCGACCCGGGCCGCTGGCGTGGCCGCCTTTTGGAGCAGCTGGACCGCGCACTCGCGGCCGACACCAACTTCGCATGGGGATATTATTACCGCGGCGTCTTCAAGTCCCTTACCAACGACTGGGGTGGCGCGCTGGCTGATTTTCAGCGGTGCCAGAATTTTCCGGACGGCCGGGTGCGGGATTATGCCGCCCTCCACACCTGGCTGGCGCAAACCCAAAACGGGGAAAGGAATAAAGCGGATCCGGGACTTCTGGCCTATTGCCATAACCGCACGAACGGAACACCCGTTGACTGGCAGTTGCAGATCGCAAAATTCCTTTTGAATCAAATCAGCGAGCCGGATTTTTCCAGGGCAATTGCTCCTTCCGACACGGGCAGGGAACAAAGTGAATTCTGGTATTACACCGGCATGAAACATCTTTTGGCCGACGACAAGGAGGATGCGAGCGATTGCTTCCGGAAATCGCTGGCCACTAAAACGCGGCCCTATGCCGTCTTCTTTTCTGCCGGAGCCGAATTAAGTTCGCTCAACCCGGTCACGCCGGCCGAATGAACGGCCAAAAGTGATCCGGCAACTTCCGGCTCAGCTCATCGTTGACCCGGCGTTGTCGCCTCCGGGCCGACAGCGGGCCGGGTCATTTCACCGCTTCAGGATGCGGCACCTTTCGCCTTGATCGCCGCTTTCAAGGATTTCCATCCTGGCTTTGGAGAAGCTGGTTCTTTTGCACGGCTTGATATTCCGTGAGATTGGCCCGGGTGATGGCCTGCGAAGGAATAAGGATTTTCCCGTTGCCAAATTGCGTTTTGTCGCCCCGTAGATATTTGTCCATGCGGAAGATGGTCTGGTAACCAATTTTCAGGGGATTTTGGACAATCGTGCCGTAAATGTCACCGGCTGCGATCCCGGCCAGCGTTTTGTCGTAATCTTCAAAACAGACAATCTTCACCTGCCCGACTTTGCCCGCCTGGCGCACAGCGGTGAGAATGGCCGGTCCCTGATAGCCGTTCAGGCAGGCCATGCCCGCCAGGTCGGGATACTTCGAAAGCGCATCCTCCGCGTTTTTCTGGGCCATGTCACTGGCATTGCCATCCAACAGCGTGCCGGCAATCTGGATGTTCGAGCCGGCCAATCCCTTTTGGATGCCCTGCGCACGGTCTTTGGTGTTTTCCGCGTTGGCATAGCCGACGAATAAGACGATTTTACCGCCCTGAGGCAGCGCGGCTTTGAGCAGTTCCGCCGCCTGCATTCCGGCGGCCACATTGTCTGTGCCGATGTAACAACGGCGCTGGCTTTTGGCCGCGTCGCTGTCGGCGCAGACCAACAGGGTGTTGGTGGCCAGATTGTCCAGGAAACCCGCCTGCGTTTCGGGGTCGATCGGACTGATGACGATGCCGTCCGTGCCGTTCGTGACGAGCGTGCTCAGCAGCTCCTGCTGCGCCGCCGGCGTGCCATTTTCGAGAAAGCGGAAATCCAAATCCACGTCATTGAGTTGTCGCGTGGCGAAGTCACAGCCTAGCCGCACCACCGACCAGTAATTGTCCGGGGTGCCGCCGATAAAAACCAATCGCAATTTTTTGGGGGATGCGCTGTTTCCGCAGCCGGAGAACAGAGCCACCGCACACACGGCCAGGATAAAGAGATGTAATTTTTTCATGATTAGATTGGTTGAACTGGTTTTCGCAATCTGTGTTTCAACTGATAGTCCGACACTATTCCCCGGGCTCAACTTTGTCAAAGCCAATACCAGGGTGGCCAACCGCTTAAAATTCTGATATAATAACGGGAAAAGGTGAAGGGAACCGAACCTTCGCTTCGCGTTTTGCCATCTGGTTTTACAATCTGGATGATTTTGAAAGTCTTTATTTTCATGGCCACGGTCGCAATCACTTCCCCGGCGTTCAGCGCACCGGCGGCGGTGATTTTGCTTCACGGCCTGTGCCGCACCAGCCATTCGTTGGCGAAAATGGAACGCGCCCTGACCGGTGAGGGTTACTCGGTACATAACGTGAGTTATCCCTCGCGCACAGCCTCCGTTCAACAACTCGCCGATGACGCGATTGGAAAAGCCGTCGCTGATTGCCAGCGGGATGGGGCGACCAGGATTGATTTTGTCACGCATTCCCTCGGGGGCATTCTGGTTCGCAGTTATCTGGCACACCATTCCATTCCCTCACTCGGGCGGGTGGTCATGCTCGCCCCGCCGAACCAGGGCAGCGAGGTCGTGGACAAACTCGGCTGGCTGTTTTTGGTCAAATGGATCAACGGACCGGCCGGAAATGAATTGGGGACGGACACAAATGCCGCACCGAACCGGCTTGGCCCGGCGACTTATCCCGTGGGCGTCATTGCCGGCGACCGTTCCATCAACTGGATCAACAGCCTGCTGATTCCCGGCCGCGACGACGGCAAAGTTTCCGTCGAACGCACCAGGCTGGCGGGCATGAGCGACCATATTGTCATTCACACAACGCATCCGTTTATCATGAGGAATCGCGAAACCATCCGGCAGACGATTCGATTCCTGCGCACGGGCGCTTTTGACCACGGCACGGGTTGAATCCGGCGGTCGCAGACCGCCGCTACATTCATTTTTCAGCAGCCACCTGCGGCGCATACCGGCGGATGGCTTCTCCGGCAGCCTGGTTCGCGTCCTTACCGTTTCGGCCGTGGTCGGTCGGCTCATCGTAGTAGTCGCTGGCCTGCCCGCAAAGATCCCGGATGCATTTCGTAAGAAAAACAGGATTAGCGCCAACCTGCGGTTGCACAAATTTCCTTCCCTCCCCTGCCCGTTTCTGTCTTCCTACGGGCTGTCCAAACCAAAACCACTGAAACCATCATGAAAACCTGCATCCAAACACTCACCATCGCGGCGTGCGCCCTGGCGTTTGCCGGGATCGTCCGTGCCGACGAAAGTGTCGCCGGGACCTGGCAGGGCCAGTTTGACAGCCAGATCGGCCAGCAAAAATACACCTACGTGTTCAAGGTGGACGGGACCAATGTCACCGGCACGGCCACCGGCGAACGGGAAATGGGCACCAACACCGTGGCGATTACCGAGGGCAAAATCAGCAACGACGAAATCACCTTTGTCGAGCCGCTCAAGTTTCAGGACAACGAACTCCGCATCGAATACACGGGCAAAATCAATGGCGACCAGATCAAGTTCCACCGCAAAGTGGGGGATGTAGCCGAGGAAGATTTTGTGGCGCACCGGACCAGAGAAACCAGTGTCACCTCCGGCATGAGACGTGAGCCGGGGGCGGATACCAATACGCCACCCGCCAAGCCGTAGCCGGCGAATGATTTTCCTGGGGCCAGGTGAAACCGGAGCGCGAGTCTCCGACCGGCAGCCGTTGCATCAGGTTCCCGTCGCTTGACATCTGGTTCGGGAGCACACGTGGCATTGGTTTCTGAACGCCCGGCCACCAACCGGGTCTAATGCAACGTGAAGACTCTATTAACCCCGGCAATACTTGCGCTCGCGGCGTTGATAGTCGGAGCGACGCTGGCGCTGACCAGCGGCGAGCCTCCATCCATTTCTCTGTCCTTTGACACCCCTTCAAGCAACCGGAGTTCTGTCCTCTCCAACCCTGCGTCAATTTGGTTGTACCAGCAG
>DATEGR010000100.1:0-11552 GCA_035279985.1 Verrucomicrobiia bacterium | reverse complement strand
TTTGCCGTCCGGTGAATTGGCCTCCGGAACGCCAACCGGGGCGCAGTTGACGCTGCCCGGGACGGCGCCGCTGGTCGCCGCGGATTTTCTGGGGCGGGCGGCGACAACCGATCCGCTGGTGCAAGGCATGGGATTTATCTTTGTGGTGACCAATCCTCCCGCGGCGCTGGTGCCAGGGCTCTCGGTCACCGGCATTCTGCAATTGCCCGGCGAACCGGCGAGCGGAGTGGTTGTGCCGGACGCGGCGGTGGTCCGTTCGGACGGGCGCACCTGGATTTATGTTCAAACCGCCGACACCACCTTCGCGCGGCGTGAAATTCCTTTGAATCATTCGACCGCGGGCGGATGGTTTGTGACCAACGGCCTCGCGCCCGGCGACAAGGTCGTGGTTATCGGCGCGCAGACCTTGCTTTCAGAAGAACACAAAACGGAAATCAAGCTGGAAGACTGATCTCTGTGCTCAACCGCATCGTCCAATTTTCCCTGCGTCACCGCGGCGTGGTCATCGCGCTGGGCATCATCGTCATCGCGTATGGCCTTTACGTTGCGGCGCGGACGAAACTGGATGTTTTTCCTGAATTCGCCCCGCCCCAGGTGGAAATCCAGACCGAAGCACCCGGCCTGTCGTCCGAGGAGGTCGAACAACTCGTCACCACGCCGATTGAAACCGGCTTGAACGGCACGCCCGGCCTTGACGCCATCCGCTCGCAATCCATCCAGGGCCTTTCGGTCGTCACGCTGGTCTTTCGCGACAACACCGACATTTTCCGCGACCGGCAAATGGTCACCGAACGGCTGGGCGAAATCGTCGGCCACCTGCCGCAAGGCGCCGGTCCGCCGCGGCTCGGCCCGCTAACGTCGTCCACCAGCCTGACGCTCTTGATGGGTCTGACTTCCACCAATCGCACGGCGATGGAATTGCGCACCTTCGCCGACTGGACGATGCGTCCGTATTTGTTGAGCGTGCCCGGCGTGGCCAAGGTGGACATTTTCGGCGGGGACATCCGCCAGCTTCAGGTGCAGGTGAAGCCCGGCCGTCTCCGCGCTTACGGCCTGTCAGTGGATGATGTGCTGTCCGCTGCGCAAACGGCGACCGGTGTGCGCGGCGGCGGTTACGTGGATACGGCGAACCAGCGCATCGTCATTCATACCACCGGCCAATCACTCACGCCGGAACAACTCGGCGAGGTCGTGCTCGCGCCGCATGCGGGATTGAGCGTGCGGTTGAAGGACGTCGCCGACGTGCGCGAAGCGCCGGCGCCGCAATTCGGCGCTGCGCAAATCAACGGCCAATCCGGCGTCGTCCTGCTTGCCTACGCGCAGTACCAGGCCAATACGCTGGACGTCACGCGCTCGCTCGACGCCGCGCTGGCGCAAATGAAACCGGCGTTGACCGCGGAAAAAATCAATTTGGACGCGAGTCTGTTCCGCCCGGCCAATTTCATCAAGGCCGCGTTGCACAACGTGAACACTTCACTCCTGCTGGGTGGCGCGTTGGTGGCGGTGGTGCTGTTCCTTTTCCTGCTCGACTGGCGGACGGCGTTCATCTCGTTCATTTCGATTCCGCTTTCGTTGATGACGGCGATGATTGTGCTGAACTGGTGCGGCGTCTCCGTCAACACCATCACCCTCGGCGGCTTCGCCATCGCCATCGGCGTGGTGGTGGACGACGCCATCATTGACGTGGAAAACATCCTGCGCCGGCTGCGTGAGAATTCCGCGTCGGCGCAGCCGCGGTCTCTGTTTCAAGTCGTGCTCAACGCGTCGCTGGAAGTCAACCACGCGGTGGTGTATGCCACGTTCATCATTGCCATGGTGTTTCTGCCGGTGCTGATGATGGGCGGCGTGCAGGGCCGGCTGTTCGCGCCGCTGGGAATTTCCTTCATTCTGGCCATCCTCGCCTCGCTCGGCGTGGCGCTCACCGTCACGCCGGCGTTGTGTTACCTGATTTTGTCGAAGGTGACGCCGCACGTGGAACCGAATCACGTCCGCTGGCTGAAGGAACGGCACCGCCGTTGGCTGGCCGGCGTGAGCCGGCGGTCGCGGACGGTGATGGTTCTGGCGCTGGTTCTTTGTCTGGGTGCGGCGGCGACGCTGCCGTTTTTTGGCGGCGAATTCATGCCCGACCTTCAGGAAGGCCATTACGTTTTGCACATGTCGGCGGTGCCGGGCACGTCGCTGGCCGAGTCCATCCGCCTCGGCAAGCGGGTGACCACGGCGCTGTTGAAAAATCCGAATGTCCGGTCGGTGGAACAGCAGGCCGGGCGCGCCGAAAACGGCGAGGACACCTTTGGCCCGCAATACAGCGAGCTGCACGTGGATTTGAATCCGCTGCACGGCGAAGACCCGGATGTGGTGGAAGGCGAAATCCGCGCCATCCTCGGCCAGTTCCCGGGGCTGACGTTCAGTGTTGAATCGTTTTTGGCTGAACGCATGGAGGAAACCCTGTCCGGGACGACCGCCGGGTTCGTGGTGAATATTTTCGGCAATGACCTCGACACGCTGGACCAGAAAGCCGGCGAAGTGCGGCGGGTGTTGGCAGCCATTCCCGGCGCAGTGGACGTGAATCTGACCGCGCAGCCCGGCCTGCCGGAACTGGCCGTGCGCCTGCGGCCGGACCGCCTGTTGCAATACGGCTTCCGCCCGGTGGATGTCCTCAACGACATCGAGACGGCGTACGCGGGAACCACCGTATGCCAACTCTACGACGGCAATCGTGTTTTCGACGTGGCGGTGATTCTGGACGAAACGGACCGGAGTAATCCGGAGTCCGTCGGCGGTTTGCCGTTGCGGAACGCGCAAGGTGTCATCGTGCCGCTGCGCGAATTGGCCGACATCGGGTTGAGCCACGGCCGTTACGCGGTGATGCACGAAGGCGCGCAACGGCTGCAACAGGTCACCTGCAACGTAGCCGGACGCGACGTGGCGTCGTTCGCCGCCGAGGTGAAACGGGAAATCGCCGCGCAGGTCAATTTTCCACCGGGCATGTTCCCGGTTTACGCCGGTTCGGCCCAGGCCGAAACGCAGGCGCGGCACGATTTGTTTGTTCATTCGCTTTTGGCGGGCGCGGGCATCGTGTTGCTGCTGACGGTGCTGTTCGGGTCGGGGCGCAACGTATTGCTGATTCTGGCCAACCTGCCGTTCGCACTGGTCGGCGGCGTGCTGGCGGTGTTCGCCGCCGGCGGCTCGTTGTCGGTCGGTTCGCTGGTCGGCTTCGTCACGCTGTTCGGCATCACGCTGCGCAATTCCATCATGCTGATTTCGCACTTTGAACATCTGGTGAACGCGGAGGGCCTGACGTGGGGTCTGGAGACGGCCATCCGCGGTGCGTCGGAGCGGTTGCTTCCGATTTTGATGACGGCCACCGTGACCGGCCTCGGCCTCCTGCCATTGGCGATCAGTCCGGAGGCGGCGGGCCATGAAATCGAAGGCCCGATGGCGATCGTGATTCTCGGTGGTTTGATGACCTCAACGTTGCTCAACCTGCTGGTGCTGCCGACCCTGGCGTTGCGCTTCGGGCGATTCAAAAGAAACGAACCCGATCAATTTGCCGCAACCAGCGGTTCTTCAAATTAAAAGGTGGCTTTCGCCGCTTCCGAAAATCGACCGTCACGCGTTGGTCATCGGTAACCGTTACTGAGGCGATTTCGATGGCCGGTGGGATGCGTTGATGCCTTCGTCCATTTCCGGCGTGGCGGCGGGGACATTCCGGTAGTGAACTTCGCCGGAGCCGGTATCGGCAGGTTTGGGTCGGGCATAAATCACGGCCAGTTCGGCCAGCGCGGTGGAATGATCGGTGCCGAAATCGGAAAGGGCGACGAACCTGAGCCGGGTGGCCGTCACGGTTTTAGCAAAGTGAATCGTCTGCGGGTTCCACGTCGAGACCAGTTCAACGCTCGCAATCTCCTGCCAGGGTTCGTGGTCGTCGGCTATCTCGATCTTGCAGGCGCGGGTGTCGCCGGAATGGTTCCGGTCGTTCTGTCGCGACATCAGCACCAGGCCGTCCATGGGCACGGGCGAAGGGAAGTGGATGGTTAACTCATGCGGGAACGCAGGCGGCGGTTCACCGCGGCGGCTTTCACCCAGCAACCAGCAGGTGTTGGGGTCGGCGTCAATCGCGGCGCCGGCGTTGACGCCTTCAGCCTGGGCGGTGGCGCCGAGTTTCCGCATGATCCGCGAATCAAAGTAAAGGCTGCGAAATTCGTCCAGGGACAGGGTGGTTCGGGGGTGGAAACCGCTGCCGGCCATGTAATCGAGCAGTGAGCGGCGCAGTTGCCGCGCGACCGGTCGCCGGGCCAGGTCGTGTTCCAGGTCCACCGTGCAGAACATCAGTTTGCCGGCGCCGACGTTGCAGTCAAACACCACGCCGAGTTTCCAATTGCGGTTCCAGTCGTCAATGGCCTGGACCATCGGCTGCAGTTGGCGCGGCAAGTGGTCAAGATTGACGGCGCGGGCATGGCGCAGGATTTCAGTCCATTGCCAGTCACAATTCGGTTCCGTCGGAAATTCCGCGAGGGCGGGGGAATTGGTCTCGCACCACAGGCCGAGCATCCGGCTCCAGCCCGGGCCCATCAGCCGGTTCCAGAAGATGGGAACGGCTGCCAATGGCGGACTCGACCAGTCCAGGTCTGCAGGCGGGGGCAGGAAGAGCACCCTGCCATCGGCGGACAACCGGGCGGCTGCCTCATCCCACGAACTGGTAACCAGGATGTTCGTCGGAATCGAGTCGGAGACTTGCGCCGGATAGAGCCAGAAATTCCAGTCGTTCTGAAAAAACCTGGAAGATGGGAAACTGATGGCGTTCTCTCCCACCTGAACCACCAGTTGGTATTGCCGCGGCGCGGGCAGCTTCGACAAATCCACGCTGATTTGGCCGAGGTCGATGTTTTTCCCGGGCGAAATGGTGCGGGCCGGCCATTTGCCGGCAGCGTAGCGGGTTCCGGACAAATCCACGATTTTCCATGCCGGCGTTGCGTTTGCGAGCGGGCCGGCGCTGAAATTGGCAATCTCAACGGGCACGTCAAGCACCTCGGCGGTGGTGAACGTGCGTTTGGTCAGCCGGGCCAGAGGCACGACGGTGTTGCAGAACCTCCTGAACTCCTGCGGTGTGGCGTAACCTTTGGAGTCCCAGAACGTGTCCAGCACCCCGACCAGCGCGGTGCCTTGCCCGACGTAATCGTGCAGGTCCAGCAATTGAAAGCCGTCCAGCCCGGGCGTCCGCAGGTTGGCTTCGATTTCCTCCTTGTAACATTCGAGCTGGAACCGTCCCGACGCCCGGGCGAAGTCCTGATCCAGGTCGCGCATTCCGTGCGCGGCGAGCGAGTCGCGGAAAATTTCGTAGTTTCCCGGCCGCATGAAGCCGGTGAACTTTTTGATGATGCCGTAATCGGGATACGCGCACCATTGGCCGACTTCATGAGCGACGACCGGCACGTTCACCCCGGCGACCGAATTGCTGAAGTTGTTTCCGAACCAGCCCCGCACCCCGCGCACGTCATGGCTGCCAATGCGCGCGACCGCCAGATAATCCGCGCCGCCATTGATGGGTTCGCCCGGCGAATCAACCAGCGACCAGCCGGTGTCAGGCGTGTAAAGATGGCGTGGATCCACGGTGCGGAAGTGCTCGACCCATCGCGACAAAACCGGTTTCCAATCGCCATGCGCCTCGTTGCTCGCGGAAATCAACATGAGCGAGGGATGATTGCCGTAGGCGCGAAGGATGCGTCCGGTTTCCGCATAAAGCTGTTTCTCCATGGCACCGCCCGGCGTGAAAGAATTCCACATGCCGCACTCGACTTGCAGATAAAAACCGAGTTCGTCCGCCGCTTCAAACGCGGCCTCCGGCGGACACCACGAATGAAAACGCATGTGATTTAACCCGTAATCCTTGCATGTCTGAAAAATCTTCTGCCAGGCAGTCACGTCCGTGGGCGGATAGCCGGTCAGCGGGAAATCACCGCCATCGTGGGTGCCGCGCAGATAGATGGGATGGCCGTTCAGGATGAACTGGTTTCCGTCGGTCTTGAATTCTCGCATGCCGAAGGCGCCGGCGATTTCCGAATGGAATCCCTGGCCGCCGATGGTTGCCCTTAACTCATAACATTTGGGATTAAATTCCGACCACATCTCGAAGTGATTCCCCATCGGAAAAAACAGCGTCAGGTTCGTGTCGCCGGGTGCGACCACGGCGGACTGTTGTAGCGGTTTAAGAGCGCTGCCGCCGAAATTTTCAGGCACGACCTGCAGCCGGACCAGCGGCGCCCTGGCCGGTTTGCCCGTGCCGTTATGGAGGTAAAGGGTGACGGCGACGCCTTTATGTTCAAGGTCGGGATCCAGGCGCAGGCGCTCGAGGCACACCGGGTCGGACGCCTGCAATTCAATTTTCCCGACGATGCCATTCCAGGCGGCGGTGAGTGAATCGGAAACGCTGTGCGCATCGGGCCGGTACGGCAGGATCATCCGGTTGTCCACCCGGAGCGTCAAACGGTGTCTGCCCGGGGCCACCTGGCCAAAATCATATTCGTGTGGCGTGCAGAGGCTGAGGTTCGTGCCGATTTCCCTGCCGTCCAGCCAGGCGGTCGTTTTCCAGTGCGGCCGTTCCAAAAACAAAACGACGCGTTTGTCCTTCCAGTCCTGGGGAATTTCGATGTCGCGTTGATACCACGCCGCGCCGAGGTAATGTCGCGGCGGCTGGCAGAGGAACGGCACCTTCACGCGGCCTGCATTGGTGTCAGCAGCGTAATCCGCGCGTAAATACCAGAAACGGTCGTACAGCGTCAGCACCCATGGCGTCTGAATGCCGATGGGGTCGCCGTAACCCTGCGCTTCCAGGACGCCGGGTAACCGGATTTTGTCCGGCAGGTCTGTGTCAAACCATTGCGCCTTGATGCCGGCGTCGTCGCGGTCCAGGGCAAAACGCCACCCGCCGGCGAGTGGAATGACATCGGCGGCCTGGATCGACCCGGTGGCCAGGCAAAACAAAGTTCCAACTGCGAGCGTGAGGACAAGTTTGCGGTGCATGGCGCGTTTCAGTGTCCTCACAGGCTAAACCAAAACCCTCCGTGGTTGAATCGCCAATAGTGGGTAGCCTGTCTGTATCCGTCGCCGCGAACATCAGTTCGCTTCGACCTGCAATTTGAGCCGACTTGCGGGCGTGTTGCCCAAACCATCGAGATGCGCCCGGAGCGCGGACCGCTGAGTCCGCGCGTTTCAGACTTGATGGAAATTCGCAGCCTTAAGGCTGCCATAAGTTCGCGCGGACAAGGCTGTCCGCGCTCCGGGCAGTTTTGGGCAACACGCTCCAGCGCCGGCGGCTACACCGCCTGGAGCAATGCCGCAATCAAGCCATCCGTCGTGTGTTCTTTCGCCTCGAGCGCTGGTTCCAGTTTCAGGGAGCGGATGGCTTTGCTCGTTTCCGGGCCGATGGACGCCAGTTTGATCTGTGGGAATTGTTTCAACAATTTCGGCAAATCAAAGCGCGCGTGAAAATGTTCGACCGTCGAACCGCTCGTGAAGGTAATCCAGTCCGCGCCGCTCTCCAGCAGGCTGGCGCCGGCGCCGGACACATCCTCCGTCTCGGCGACCGTGTGATAAATCGCAATGTCATCCACAATCGCGTCCAGCTTTTCCAATGCCTGCGGCAGGTCGGGGTTTGCTTCCCCGGCGCGCAGTAGGCACATCTTCAGATTTTCCACGCTTTCATATTTGGCAAAGGCTGCGGCGATTTTTGCGCCCAGCGCCTCGTCCGGTGTCAAGTCCACCTGCAAATGCAATTCGCGCAACTTCGCCGCCGTGGCCGGGCCGACCGCGGCGATGCGCGCGCCGCCCAAGTCACGCAGGTCCTTGAAGCGTCTGAAGAAAAGGTCAAAAAACGCCGTCACGCCGTTGGCACTCGTAAACACCAGCCAGTCGTAGGAATTCAACTCCAACAACGCATCCACGATGTCCTGCTTGTTGGACGTCGGCACGGTCTTGATGGCCGGAATTTCCAGCACCTCCGCGCCGAGTTCCGCCAGTCGCTGCGCAAAATCAGCTGCCTGCGTCCGGGCGCGGGTGACCACGATGCGTTGGCCAAACAATGGACGCTGCTCGAACCAGTTCAGTTTCTCGCGCAGTTTGACCACGTCACCAACAATGGTGAGCGCAGGCGGAACGATTTTTTCCTTCGCCGCCAGCGCGGCAATCGTGGCCAGCGTGCCGGCGGCGGATTTTTGTCTGCCCAGCGTGCCCCATTGGACGATGGCCACCGGCGTTTCCGGGGACATGCCCTGCCCGATGAGCGATTTCGTCCAGTCGTCCAGGTTGTCCGTGCCCATGAGCACGACTTTCGTACCGGGAATTTTGGCGATTTGTTCGTAACGCAGGGCCGTGGCCGCGTCCGCTGAATCACTATGGCCGGTGAACACGGTGAAGCTGGAGCAATGCTCGCGGTGGGTGAGGGGAATGCCCGCGTAATTTGGCACGGCAATAATGGACGACACACCGGGGACGACTTCGAACGGGATTTTTGCCGCTGCCAGCGCCTCGGCTTCTTCGCCGCCCCGGCCGAAGATGTAGGGATCACCGCCCTTGAGCCGGACGACACATTTGCCGTCGCGCGCCCGGGCGATGAGCAAGGCGGTGATTTCCTTTTGCGGCATGGTCATGTTTTTGCCGCGGGCGATGAGTTCGGCAGACGGCGGTGCCAGCCGGAGCAACTCCGGGTTGACGAGTGCGTCGTAGAGCACCACGTCGGCGCGGCCGAGCAATTCCGCGCCGCGCAACGTGAGCAAGCCCGCGTCGCCCGGCCCGGCCCCGACGAGATAAACCGCGCCAATGGATTTCACGCGTCCAGTTTATGCGAATGGAGGAAACGGGCAATGAAAGAGGAGGACCCGTAGCGGCGCCTCGGCAGAGCGCCGCAAACTTAAAGCGTTTTGGAGATAGTGCGGCTTTCCCCCGAAAGCCGCTACGCCGGCGCATTGGATATCAAGTGCCTCATTTGGAGCGTTTCTGGGAAAATTGTAGCCGCCGACGTGAGGAGGCGGACCCTCTTGGACAATTCCGCCTCGTTACCTCGGCGGCTACGAGATTTATTGAACCGCTTTAGGAGATGGCGCAGTTGGGCAATGAAAGAGGAGGGGCTATGCGGCCTGTTTAGGTAATAGGCCGATAGACAAACAACTCACTGGCGTGGCGCATGAAACCTCCGGCAAAGATGACGAATCAATCGAATGAGACAGCAAGTGAAAAGTCCAGCCGCTGCAAGAAGGGAAAGCTCAGCGCGCCACTGCTCGCGAATATCAGCCCAATAATCTGGCTGCATCAAAATGCGTCCTGGACGCTGATAAACAACCGCACCGCTGGAATCTCTAACAGGCTTAATTGCGGCGAACGGTTCCAACAGCATCATACTATTCAGCAGTGCTAAGACTCCCACAATGAAAAGGACTGTGGTTTTAATCCTGTGCATGCTAATTGACCCAACAGATAATCGACGGCTTCTTTAGCCGTCTATCCTGTTTTATGGGTGGACCCTATTCCTATGTTGGCAGCTTGTCCAACGATTTTGGCCGTCTCGGATACGGAGCGCGGATTGTCCTCAATCCGCAGTCCCGATTCTGAGTCGGGACGAGTCGGGACAACTCGCGCTCCGCTTTTGAAGTTTGACACCGCTCGATTTTGGCATCCTGGCAAAGGACGCGGGTACTGTTCCGCAGGAACAATTGATAATAGCCCGGCATTTCAATGCCGGGACGAATCGCAGCAGGTTTTAAGTCCCGCAGGGACGGCTGAGGTGCGATGGAAATTTTCAGCCGTCCCTCCGGGACTTGACCGATAACAAACCCAATTCCCGGCGTTGAAACGCCGGGCTATTGTCGGAAATCCCTTCGGGATGGTTCTCCACCTTTTATCCCGACGTTTCAATCGCGGGTGCTGTTTCCTGCAATTCCTCCAATCGTTTGCCGGAAGTTTCCTTGCCGGTAACCCATAATGCCGTCGCCGCCAGCAACAACGGCGCGGCCAGCAACAGGGCCGGGATGGCCAGGCCCGGAAAGGCGGTCATGATGAGGGCCACCGCAGACGGTCCCACGACCCCGCCGACTTTGCTGCTGCTGGCCGTCACGCCGCCGCCGCTGGCGCGGAGTTTGGTGGGATACAGTTCAACGCTGTACGGCGAAAGCATGGCAATCATCCCGCTCAAGCCGATCAACAGCAGCACGGTCATCAGACTGAACAATGCCGGATTGACACCCGGTTTGAAGGCGGCGAAACCGGAGAGCACCGCCGCCGTGCCGACCGCGAAGAGGATCATCGTCCGTTTGCTGCTCCAGAAGCCATACAACCAGGCCACCAGAACGCAGCCGGGCACGGCAAACAACGCCGATTTGGCCAGCAGCCGGTTGGCGATTTTGCCGTCCATGTGCAGGAAATCCCGCAGGATGCTCGGCAGCCAGGTCAGAAATCCCCAGTTCACCAGTCCCCAGGCCACGCCATAAAAGCAGACGGTCAAAGTGAGGACCACGTAAGGTCGGCGGAACAATTGTTTGAATTCCGTGGCGGGATTGGCCGCCGGTTGTTGCACCTCGCCCAAAGCCGGAACCAGCTCGATACCAAACTTCGCGAGATTATGTTTTGCCTCCCCAACTCTACCTTCGTGCAGCAAGAAACGCGGGGATTCAGGAATAAAACGGCTCAGTAAAATGACCAGCAAACCGGTGGGCAGATTGAGCAGCCACAAAATGCGCCAACTGAAAATCGGTTCCAGCCATGCCGCCGCGCCACTGGCCGCGAGATAGCCGCCCGCGCTGCCCAATCCGCCCATGAGCACCGACAACCAGCCGCGATGCCGCGCCGGGACCATTTCGGCGAGCAACGCGAACACGATGGGCAGCAGGCCGCCCGCCGACATGCCCATGAAGAAACACATGCAGAGGTTCCATTTGAAGGCCGGCATGGTGCCGCAAATGCCCGTGCTGATGAAAATCAAGGACGCCAGCAGAATCGCCCCGCGGCGGCCGAGGCGGTCGGCCAGGATGCCCCAGAGAACGGAGCCAACCGTTGTGCCAATCATAGCGAAAAAGGCCAGGAGCGACGCGGTTGAGGCGGTGATGCCGTATTCCTGCCGCATGCCCGGCATGACAAATCCCAATGTGGCCGGTTTCATTACGTCCACCACCAGCGCCACGCCCAACACGATGACCAATTGCCAGTGCGCCCAGCCCAATCTAGCGTTGTCCAAAGTGTGAAGCTGATACGCCGTGCTCAAGTTTTTTGCCTTCTCGTTCCGGATGGGGAACAAGCCATAGGCGGTCATCACAATGCCGCTGACGATGAGGCCCATGCCGCACAACATCAGCTTCGACATCGGCATGCCGCTCATCATGAAATGCATGTTCCGCGCCGCGATGAAGTCGGGAAGGTGAAAGCCGACACCGGTCACGATGGCGGCCGTGCCCAGCCAGAACGCCAGCGAGTGGTAAATGGTGACGCGGCCTGCCAGTTTCATCGGGCGCGGAGTTTAGGAATGCCGCCAGATGAATGCAAACAGTGTTTCTCGACATGAAACTATG
>DATEGR010000099.1:0-6880 GCA_035279985.1 Verrucomicrobiia bacterium | reverse complement strand
TTGGAGCGCGGACAGCCATGTCCGCGAGTTGAGAAGTGATGGTTCACGCGGACAAAGCTGTCCGCGCTCCGACCAAGAGTGAACGAACCGGTTCATGAATAGCTCATCGTCAGCGCGAGCAGCAGGAGCACCCACAAAACGAAACAGCCGAAGACAAAAAGGTAAACGCCGCGCCAGGTGCGCAGCCAGGGCAGGCTGGTCAATTCGTCCCTGTCATCCGGAGGCACTTTACTGTTTGTCACACCGTCAAATTTCATGGTCGTTTAAGAAACGGTGGCGCTCCGGGTGTTGCCGCCGGCTTTGCCCGTAGCGCAGATTGTTAATCTGCTGTATCGCCGACTGGAAGTCGGCGGACCCCTGCGGATTGCCAATCCGCGATACAGCAGACTGCCAGTCTGCGCCACATCGTTTACGGTGGAGCGCAGTCATTTTCCGAGTGAAACCAGATTGGCGAACAACCGATAGGCGCCGGGCACACCCGCCGGCAGTTGCCGGAAAAACACCAGGCCGGTATAAACGAAATGGCCCTTGCCATAGGAGGCGACGAGCAGTCCGCCTTTGAGCGGCGCTTCGCCGGGATCGCTGCATGCGAGGATGGGCGTGAAATGGTCATCCCACTGGTCGGGATAATAAATCCCGCGCTCCTGAATCCAACCGTCGAAATCGGCGCTGGTGATTTTGTTGGGCGTGTTCAGCACCGGATGGTCGGGCGCGAGGAACGTCACTGGCGCGGTTTCATCCGTCACGCGCTCGTTGGAAAGTTGCAGGTTGTAGGGCGTGAACTGGTCGGTCTTCAAATCGCGGCCCGGCCGGTTGTATTGTTCAATGACGTTGCCGCCGGCTTCAACATAAGCAAACAAAGCCGGCAAATGGGAAACGAGGTCCGTGCGGACGTTGAACGCGCGAACGCCGATGACCACGGCGTCGAAATCTTTCAAACGGTTCGTGGTCAAATCGTCGCCGGTGAGCAGCGTGACGTCGTAGCCCATTTCCCTGATGGCATCGGCCACGCTGTCACCCGCGCCAGGAACGTAACCGACTTTTTTCCCGCGGATGGCGAGGTCGAGGCTGACGGCTTTGATGCGCGCCGGCGGTTGCAGCAATTGCATCGGAATGTGCGGATAACTGATTTCGATGCGCTGGTTGTCGTAAACCTTGTCACCGATTTTGGCGCGGGCGGTGAGCTGGGCCGACGCGGCTTGCGGAGGTGCGGTGACGGTGAAGGAGAATTCCTGGCGCGCCCCCGCGGAGGCTAATGAGAATTCTCTTTTTACCGGCGTGGCTTTCCAACCGTCGGGTGTGTCGAGCGAAAGTTCGCCTTTCAAATCCGCGCGGGCGGCGGTGATTTCGATGGTCACGTCCCGCGAGGCGCCGGGCGCGAACAATCTAACTTCGTCCTCGCAACGCAACGAAACCGGCGGAATGACTTTCAGCGTCCGGCGCGCTTCAAATTTGCCGGATTCAGTGCCCGCCTGCACAGGTTCGTCGGTGACGACGAGCGTTTGGTCGCCGACGCGAAAAAGGTATTCGACGGGAAACGGTGGCGGGCTTTCCGGCTGACCGATGAGTTTGGGATCATCCACGCGGAACATGCCGACGGTCGGCTCTTCGCGGAGCCAATACGGCTCGCTCAACGGTAACGTCGCCGGCAAGGCTTCGGTAGCTGCGAAAGTGAATTTTCCGTGATTCACTTCGGCGCTCATCGGTGCATTATCCGGGAGGGAAACTTCACGGCCGGTCGCCGGGAAACGGATTCCCGTCCAACGCACCGGCCGGCTCGACGCAAGATTTACGGCGAAATTCAGTTTCAACGGTTCGCCGGCAACCACTTCAGCTTGCGGGACGGTTGTCACAACGGAGAGGCCAAGACATTCCTGCAAAATCTTATCGAGCAGCTTTCGTTTCAGTTCAATCCGCGGACTGTCCGGCAGCGCCGCGAGATTTTTTTTCAGTGCGAGCAACGCATTCACGCTCGCGGATGGATGGTTCGTGTCAAATTGCGCGATGATTTCGTCCGCCTGTTTGCCGATTTCCGCGCCGCCGGGCACGCGCGACCAGGTGGTGTCAATGCCATCCATGATGTCGTTGGTCGCCGGCTCGCCGGCGAGCACGAGGAAGCTGGCGGTGCGGGTGCCGCCGCCGCCGAAGCCGCCGAAATTCCCGAAGCCTTGCGTTTTGTGCATCGCGCGGCTGCGCGCGGCGAGTTCGCCGAAGGAAATACCCAGCACCGGGTCGGTGCCGCTGATTTCCACGTGTGGTTCGGTGGCGGTGGCGCCACCGCCACCTCTCCCGCCGAAACGGTTGTTTTGCAGCAGGCGCTTCGGCTGCCACGGTTTCAAATAATCGAGCTGGTCGGGAAACGCCTTCGGATCCCCGGCGAGCTTGAACGCTTCCCCGGCGAGGATGGCGGAGGCGACGTGATGACCGTGTTGGCCGCGAGTTTGGTTCGTGGAAAAACCGGCGATGACCACGTCCGGTTGAAAGGTGCGGATGACGCGCACCACGTCGGAAAGGACCTGCTGATGGTCCCAGATGCGCAGCGTTTCGCGGTAATCCTTGGAATAGCCAAAGTCCAGCGCGCGGGTGAAGAACTGTTCGCCGCCATCCAGCCGGCGCGCCGCCAGCAATTCCTGGGTGCGGATGACGCCCAGCTCCTGGCCGAATTCCGGGCCGAGCACGTTCTGGCCGCCGTCGCCGCGCGTGACCGACAGATACGCGGAGCGGTAATGCCGTCCGCGCGCGAGGAAGGTGATGAGTTGCGTGTCTTCGTCGTCGGGATGCGCGGCAATGTAAAGCACGCTGCCTACCGTGTCGAAGTTGTGCAGATCCTGGAGGATCACGGACGAGGGCGCCGGCGCGGCGGCGCCGGTCAGTGGCGCACTTAGTACGGCCATCCCGAAGGTCAGACTGAAAAGGAAACGCTGCGCCCGATGTGAGCGCAGCGCAGGTGCGGCAATGGGCGCAGCTGACCTCATTCCTGCAAGCGGGAGATGAGGTCCTGGTTCATTTTGGGGAATGAACTGCCGGGTCCTTCAGCCTTCAGCGCCAATTCGGTGGATTGCCTGGCCGCCGCGATCGCGCCTTGTTTGTCTCCCTGCTTCGCCAGAATCTGAGCCTTCAAGTGGAACATTTCAAAAGCAATCCGGGGATTGTCCGCCAGTCCGGCATTGACCCAGTCCAGGGCCTGCTTCAGGTCCAGGTTGTGATTGTAGTAGAACGTGGCGGCCTGAAAATAAAACCCGTCCGATTTTTTGCCGGGCTTCGCCAGGGCCGCCTCAATTTGCGGAACGACCTTGTCGGCGACATTCACCTCCAGCCGGATCGGCACCACCGTCTGGTCCCAAACCAGCATGAGCGCTGCCGACTCGTCACGAATGTGGTTCAATTCGATGGTGAAGGTTTCGAGGCGCGTGTCCGTCAACGTCGCCGGCGTCACCTTGAATCGCACGACATCATCCTTCTCGTTGTATTGAAAAGCGCCCCATTGGTTCGCGTTCTTGTTGATGATGATGGTCCACTCGTTCTCGCCGGGGATGGTGAAAAGCGCATAAGTGCCGGCGGGGATCTCATGCCCCTCCAGTTTGACCGGCGTGCTGAAAGTGAGTTTGGTGGCCTGATTGGCGCCGGTGCGCCAGACCTGGCCGTAGGGAACGATGCCGCCAAAGATGGTGCGGTCTTTTACCCCCGGCCGTGAATAATCCACTTGAATATCCGTGAGGCCGACGCGCTGTTTCAGCGTGCAAGGGGGACTGGCGGCGGGGAATTCAATCCCCGGCGTCTGTGCCGACAGGCCGGTCACAAAGGCCAGCCCGCAAACCAGGGTGAGCGAGCAAAGCAATGGTTTTGTCTTCATGGATTCGATGGTTGAAATGTGTCGGATTACTTATTAACGGTGAAGGGCACGGAAAATCCGGTGTTCTCCCACATCATCTTCAAGACGCCGCCCCCGCCCGGCGACCGGGTGACCGCCATGGTGAATTGGTCGACCGGCTTGTCCAATGCTTCCTTTTTCAAGTCAACCCGCGCCACGTCGTGCGAGGTGTCCACGGGGATTCCCCAGCCGCCGAGGCGCGTGCTGATGGCCAGTTGGGACGCCCCGTTTTCCTCCGGCACCATGTAAAGGGTGTAAGCCCCCGCGGGAATGGTCTTGCCGCCCATTTCGATCGGCTTTTGGGTGATGAGAGTCGTGGCCTCGTCTGCCCCCATGCGCCAGGGCTCCCCGTAGGGCACCAGTCCGCCCCAGATTTTACGGGCCTCGGTCGTACCGGGTTTGATGGTGTGGGGACGGCCATAAGTAATGGTGACCCGGTTGCCGTCGATCATGCCGCTGATGGTTTCATGCGGGCTCATGCGGCTGCGTTGGGCCATCACCGGCCAGGCACTGAGCATGGCCACGGCGACGATTGCGAGAAGGGAGAGGTGTTTGTTCATGATGACTCCTGTGGCTGGGATGGTTTGCGTTCAGGTTGTGGTTAATTTGAGTCCATCTTTGGTTGAGAAACAGACGAGACCGGTGAAATCGGGGTTACAAATGAATCGGGCCGGGAGATGCCGATAAATCGCCCAAAGCCGGGCTTGGCGGAAAAAGCGTACTTCCAGGTTCATGGGGCCGGAGATTATAACAACCACTTTCGAAGGGAAGAGGAAAGTGACGAAGGGCGTCTGTGCCCTCGGCAGCCATCCGGCGCGGAAGTTTTTGGTCACCTTGAGAAAAAACCAACAGCACTTTGACCCTCCCATGAAATCAGTTTCATGAAATACGACGGGTTTCCGCAAAATTTCTGAGAATTTCGCGGGCGGCACGCGCAGTGCTTAAGAGGGCGCGGTGGTGGGAAGTGGTTGTCGCAGAGAAGTAATACGGGTGGGGAGCCTTGAGCCATGGCAGGGTGAGGGTGAGTGGGTTGGTCTTTGGAAGGATGGGGCAAGGGTTCTTGGTCAGTGGAGGAGCACGCCGTGCGCGCCGGTCGGGTTTGCCCGCAAAGCAAATTGCGAAAGAGGAGGTGAATTTTGGTTGCGGCCGGGCCGGGCGGTGCGTGCGAGCACGTGCAGACGAAGCTGAAAGTTAATCAAGAGTGTGAAACGGACAAAGTTCGAATCCTGATACAAACCCGGGGGTGAAGCAGGTTGGTGGGGCGGGCGCATGAGCACGCTCGCCCCACCGTGGATTTTCAAATTCCTGCCGCATAACCCTTCTCGTCGTGACAGCCCGCGGCGTTTGAATTAGTTTCCGCCGATGCAACCGACGACGTTGACGCTGGGTCACTCGCCCGATCCGGATGACGCTTTCATGTTTTATGCGCTGGCGAAGGATTTGATTCCGACGCGCGGTTTCCGTTTCGAGCATATTTTGCAGGACATCCAGACGTTGAACGAACGCGCCACGCGCGGCGAGCTGGACATTACCGCCATCAGCCTGCACGCCTACGCTTATGTGAGCGAGCGGTACGCGCTGTTGCCCAGCGGCGCCAGCATGGGAGACGGTTACGGCCCGATGCTGGTGGCGAAACAAAGGTTTTCCAGGGATGAAGTTGCCCGGAAAAGAATCGCCGTGCCCGGGACGATGACCAGCGCGTTTCTGGCCCTGCAACTCTGGCTGGGCAAAAGCGCGAAGGAATTTAATTATGTCGTCGTGCCCTTCGACCAGATTTTCCAGACCGTCCGTTCCGGCGCGGCCGAGGTGGGACTCATCATCCATGAAGGCCAGTTGACGTATCAAAACGAGGGACTGGCGGTGTGTGAGGACCTGGGCGTGTGGTGGGGAAAGGAAAACGACGGCCTGCCGCTGCCGTTGGGCGGCAATGTCATCCACAAAAAGTTCCCGCCGGACGTGCGCCAAACCATTGCCGGGATTCTGGCCGCGAGCATTCAATTCAGCCTGGAGCATCGTGCTGAGGCAGTGCAACACGCGCTGCAATACGCCCGCGACATGGGGCGCGACCTCGCCGACAAATTTGTCGGCATGTACGTGAATCATTGGACGCTCGATTACGGTGAGCGGGGCCGGGAATCCATCCGCCGGTTTTTGGGGCGGGCCTTCGAGCGCGGACTGATTCCGCACCGGCAGGAACTGGAATTTGTGGTTTGAGCCTGGCGGACCTCATGGGAAGGGATGCCGGTTCGAAAGGGGAACCGATGTTCCAACTGCACCGTGAATTTCAGCCCTCGGCTTGAATATGTCGGTAATCGCGTTTCAGGCAGTCGGGACAAAGACTGTGACTGAACAGGGCATCCGTACGGTTCGAAACATAAATTTCCACCGGCTGCCAGTCGCCGCGCTCGTCGCGGATTTTTTTGCACAGGCTGCAAATGGGCAGAATACCTTCCAACAAGTTGACTCGCCTGGCCAGCTCGCGCGTCTGGCGGGCGGTCCGGCTGATTAAGTAGGCCAGAAGCACCAGGACGATGACGCGAATGCCGGAATTGGCGATCAAATCATTGATATTGCCGGGAGAATGCCGGAGACAGGTAAAACTCAGGCGCACCAGCGGTTGGATAATCGCCAGGGAATAGGCATACGGCGAGCGGCAGAACCAGGCGGCAATGGCCACGGGAATAATGAACGTAATCGGGAAGGTAATGTACGGTTCCGTCGAAAAATCGAGGGCCAGACAAAGGGCGGCCAGGCCGAAGGAGGTAACGGGTTGTTGCAGCACGCGAATGTACCAGGCAACCGGAGCGTTGGAGATATTGGTGGTGACCATAAATGGTTAAGGTTGAAATGCCATGCAATTGGGGCCGGTTCGGCTCTTTCCGGTATTTGATTTTTCGGCAACGTTGTACTGGATTGGGCTTTGTAATCCAAGCCGGATTACTTTGTGATGGAGAAAAGCTTGTGAATCTTATCCGAAGTGGTTAAACCATAAATATATGAAAACCTACC
>DATEGR010000098.1:0-6062 GCA_035279985.1 Verrucomicrobiia bacterium | reverse complement strand
ATGTTGGCGGCGACTTGAAGCAGCCGGTGGACGGCGGGCGTGTATTGGTTCGTCGGATAAATTTGAATACGTGTCAGATCAACGTTCATCCGGGCCGATAGCAGACGCGAAGCGACATTCGTAAAGAAACCAAGGGGGCAGGCGGTGTCGAGGTTTGATTGTCCTGATGCCATCGTAAACGTTGCCATCAACATGAAAACGCAAAGCAACAGTTTTAGCAGATCAGATTTGAACCGCTTCAAAAACTTCTGATTTGAACGGCTTTGCCCATCAGGGCTCGTCATAATAATACCTTAACCATTCACTTGAAAATATACCAGCTTTTTAAGGTCAGAACCGCAAGGAACTTCATTTGTTCCTCAATGTCCCGCCGTGACGGCGGTCAGCTTCAGACCCCAGTCGTCGTTGGTTGGAAAGTCCGGCAATTCGATCCAACCCCAGACATTGGCTTTCAGCGAACCGGTGCCGGCTTTCGACCATTGGCCGGTGCGCGGGTCGAACCATTCTGCCTGGTAGGTCGTCCGTGGCGATGCGCCACGAATCAGGCTGTGGTTCGCACAATCCTTTTCAAAGTAGGCGAGGAAGAATGTTTTATCGGGTGTCCGGGCGCAGTAAGCCCAGCCGACAAAACCCTTGGTCAGATGCGTTTCACTCGGCGAAACCAGGTTCGCATCGGGAACCAAATCGCGGTAGCGGCTTTCTTCGCACAGAGCAAACGTCTTCAAATACTTCATCATATTGGCTGAACTCCATTGGAACGCCTGCCACATGAAAGGAGCGGAACCCGGCTCGATGTCTGCACCCCAGATACCTTCCGCACCGTAGATGTGGCCGGCCAGGCCGCCGGAGAGAAAACTGCCGTACATGCCCGAGCGCACGTCACGGTCGTCCTCCGCGGTGTTCCCCGGCGCACCGTATTTGTAGGGTGGATACCGTTTGTCGGCGATGCCCGAGTAATACGGCTCGCCATTCAGGGCGGGCCGCGCCGGGGTCGAATTGAATATCTCCGTCAGGTACCAATAGGCGTCGTGTTCGCGCAAGTTGCCGATTTGATGGAGCGTCAGCCATTTATTCGGGTCGGGTCCGCCGAAGTCCAGCAGGCTGGACACCGACGCATTGCACGAGACGAGCGTGCCAAACGGCGGCGGGCCATGCTTCGCGATGACAGCATTGGCGGCCTGGTTGAGTTGTTGTGGCGTCGCCGTCATCTCCGGATAGTCGAAATGTACCGGGCTGAACACGCAGTTATTCGCCTGGTATCGGCTCCAGACGTACTGAATGTAGCGGCTGTACGATTCCGGCCACTGGTAAAATTTTGCCCAGGCTGACGTGACATCGCGCCGGGCGACTTCGATGGCCGGGGTGAATCCCTGCGCGTTCAAGTAATCAATCTTCCGGTCGAGATATTTGAAATATTCCGGGTTGATGCGGTCCACATCCGGGAACACATTCTCATATCCGGGAACCTTGCCGGGGAAGAGGAACGCGCGACCGCCTTCGTTGGACATGTCTTTCGCGTGCCACTGGTCGCGCGGCACATGATTGGCAATGTCGCCTTGATCTACCCACGCTGAGCGCACCGCGATGTTCGCATTTTTGTCGTACCACACATCCCACGACGCCGAGTCGTTCGCCCAGTTCGGAAAGGCAGCGATGATGGCCACGCTGTTAAACCCCTGGCTCTTCCGCAGACGCACGTAATCCTTGAACCCGGCGTCCGGCCCGATGGGGCGTAGCTGGTCGTCATCGTACCACTTGAACCGGAACGTGGCTGCTGCATACCAGGTGTCGCCCAGGAGCATGAATGGAGTGTCGTCAGCGTATTGCAAGGCGTGGCCGTTCGGCGTAGCCTCAACCATGCCGCGCCGCGTGGGCACGGATTCCTTTTCAGTTTCCGACCAGGCCACGGCGATGAAACTGCCGTGCTGATGGTTCAGGCCGGCGTCTTTTTGATTCGACCCGCTTTGCCAGGTCCATTCGCCCGCTTGCGTGGCCAGGACGCGCACGCGGAAAACATCTCCGCCGTCCCAAAATCCGTAGCAGCGTTTGTCGAAACCGGGGCCTTTCAATTCCACCCAGACCTCCACGTTGGTGTAAGGGTTCGCATAATGATTCTGCGCGTGGAAAGTCAGTTCCACCTTTTCCCAGACATGCACCTCGGCCCGGGCCGTGTTGAAATTCAGGAGAAAAACCGACAGGAGCAGAGGGAACAGGGATTTCACGAACCGATTCTTTGGGACGAACACGAAAAGGTCAAATTGGAAACCTCGGAGTGCCGGCACCGTCGGGTGGGGCGAGGCAGCTGACGAACCGGCTCGCGGGGACGCTCGCCCCACCGCAGGGGCATAAGTTACCACTGACAGCTGCTGGCAAAAGATTGCCAAAGGCGCAAAACTTTTGCATCCTGCCGGTGATATAAGCTTGGGAAATTTTTGATGTGAAGGGTTTCTCCCATTTTCTAAAGTCGGGATTGCTCGCGTTGGCGATGATTGTTGCCTGTTCGCGGGCTGGCGCACAGGCGTTTGGCCTTTCGGTTGTCCCTTCTGCAAATTCCCTGTTGGTCAGCAATTCCCTGACTTACACCATCAATGCAACCAATCTGACGGGCGTAGGGCTTGTCGACGTGTGGATTACCAATTCGTTTTCAGCTCCGTTTCAATACATTACTTCCACTGCCTCTCAGTTGGTTGGTGCTACCAACACCACCACTAACGTTTTGTTTGAGTTGGGTCCGGTTGGCGTCAGCGGTATTGTGCGGGTTCTCCTGACGGTTCAGCCGAATACAGTCGGAGCGTTCACCAATTCCGTTATAGTGTCAGTTCCCGGGACAGTCTATGCCACTTCCACAAACTCAGTCGTTCAAGTCACCAACGTGGTCGTTCTGGCCGATCTTGGTGTGACGATTACCGGGCCGGGCCAGGCAGTCGTCACCAACGACCTGATGACTTACGGTGTTATCGTTACCAACCTGGGACCGAATGACGTACCCAATGTCATTCTGACCAACACTCTGCCGGCGGGTGTGATTCCAATTTCTCCGGCCAATCCGACTAATTTCAACCTGGGCACACTGATGAACGGGGGCTCTGCGAATTTGCAATTCACGGTTGAGCCGACCAATGCCGGGGTCCTGGTATTTTCCGCGTCCGTCGGCTCGGCGGGCGTGCAGGACGCCAACCTGACCAACAACACCGCCAGCACCAACATCACCGTCATCGACTATCTTTCCGGCCCCTTGGCCGTCACTACTAATTCCCCGGAGGCTTACAATCCGCAGAACGGGTTGGTGGAGCAATCCATTACCGTCACAAACAACGACACCAATAACGCCATCGCCGTGCGCGTCGTCGTCGCCGGTTTGACCAATCGCTTGTTCAACGCCGTCGGCACCAATAGTGGCAATCCGTTCGTGGTATATAGCGCCGCGCTGAATACAAACCAGAGCGTCAATTTGCTGCTGCAGTATTCCGCAAGTGCCTACTTTACTTTCACCAATGGGCAATTGAGCGCTTTCGCCGTGCCCTCGCCCGATTGGACGCCGCCGTCCGCCACCGGCACGAGCACGAATCTTGACATCAGCCGCATCGTCGAACTGACCAATGGCAATATGTTGATCGAATGGCCAACCACCCTCGGGAAGACCTACACGGTGGTTTACAGCGACAATGTTTCTTTTTCCAACGCCACGATTGCGCCACCGCCCATCGTGGCGCCGGCAAACCGGACCCAATGGATTGATTACGGTCCGCCGACGACGCGGAGCGTGCCGACCAATGCCGCGCGCTTTTATCGCGTGTTGCAAAACCCCTGATCCGATGCAACGGCTGCACCACCCCAAAAATCTCGTGGCAGCGGACGCAAGTCCGCTCCATCTGTCCCTCAGGGGAGTCAGAGCCGACTCACGTCGGCTGCTACGCTTTAAATGTGTGACCTGCAACATCTGGTTTGGGTGGTGCCTGCTGGCGGGCTTGCTATTTTTTGTTCACGGTGTCACGGCCCAGCCGGCCTTGTTCGGCGGGAATCCCGATTCCAGCGCCTTCCTTCGCATTCCGCCGGACACGGATGATTGGACGCGTCATTTCCGCATCGGCGCGCTCGTCGGCATGAACATCAGCGCCAGCTTCAGCATGAATGGAACATTCGGCATTTCCGGGAACAACCCGTCCCAGGGGATTTTCGACGACGGCTATGTGCGTACGGACAACACGGGAAATGCCTTCGGCCAGACAGGTTATTGGGGTTACAAAGATGCGTCGCAACTGAACGGGTCAACGCTGACGATGAACGCTGCCACTTCCTTCTCCGCCAGCAGCAGCACCAAAGAGAGCGGAGGCGCATTTCCCGGATTCGAGATGGCTTATGGCGGTAATCTCTGGTATTGGAAACACGCCCGTGTAGGCTGGGAATTGGGATTTGGTTTGCTGCCAATCAGCATTACCGACAACGAGTCCATGCCAGCGACGGTCAACCAGTCATCGTTTACATTCGACACCGGCGGCATTGTCGCGCCGGGTGCGCCATATCAAGGCGGCTTCAATCGCGACGGTGAACCAACCATTCAGGTTCCCATCAACATCATCCCGAGCGGCAGCACCAACATCCCCAATGGAATGGTCACCGGTTCACAAAAACTGGACGTCATGCTCTACACGCTGCGATTGGGGCCGACCATGTATTGGGATTTGACCGACCACATCAGCCTGTCGTTGGGCGCCGGTCCGGCCGTCGGCGTCGTGTCGGGCGACTATAAATATGACGAAATGATTACCGCCGGCAGCGTCAGCGCCCACAATTCAGGGCGGATTGGCGGAACGGATTTCGTGTATGGCGGCTACGTGAATGCCACGGTGTTGTGCCATGTGACGGACAATGGTGACATTTTTGCCGGGGCACAATTCATGCCGATGAGCAGCGCCACCATCAGCGGCGGCGGGCGGGCGGGGCGGCTGAATCTGGGCGGCCAGGTCTATTTTACGGTAGGCATCAACTGGCCGTTCTGAGCATTTCCGGGAAAACTGTACTGTAGCCGCCGACGTGAGGAGGCGGACCTTTATGGATAATTCCGCCTCGTTACCTCTGCGGCTACAAGATTTATTGAACCGCTATGTTTTGCCGGCTCCGGGACGGTTTGGCGACCCTAACAAGTGCGAGATTGAATCAACTGGTCGGGTGCTTGCACGAGTTCAATTTGCTGCAGACATCCATTCCGCGCATGGCGGCGCTGGCACCTGAGAGAGCCGCACAACCGGCGGGCTTGGCGACTTCGTGACAATCCCAACACGTTATTGAATCAGAAAACCGTCAAGCTGCCTTCCAACAGAACCCAATCTGTGATTAAGCAACCCCCAATTGGCTTTTGCTTATTGTTGTACCCCGACGCGGTAAAAATAAGAGCCGTTGTTTGTTGCGCTCGTGTCCGTGTAGGTAGTGGTACCCGTCTGGCCTATAATAAAGCTCTGAACCGCTGAAAAAGCCGGTTGTACTGTCAGGTTGGTGCTGCTTTGCAGAAAATACCTACGGTTGTTTACGCTTTCCCAACCAACAACCAGACCTGGCGGGTTTGTCGACGGCACGGGCGGCAGCATGGCAAGCACAGATAAAGCGTTCGTGGGGTTGGTGCCGGCTATCCATTCCTGATAATTGTTCATGCCATCGCCATCCGGGTCGGCAGTATCGGTGTTTGTGTTGATGGGCAGTCCGTATTGTTGGAGCCACGCGTAAGAAATCTGGCTGACGGGCTTTTGATACTCGTAAGCCCCAATGTCCACCGTGCCACCAACAATACGAGCGTTACCGTCCAAATCAGTGGCGGTTGAAGCATAGGCATTATTCCCAGAGTTGATACAAAGGGAATTTGATTGGAGATGGAAATCACCGCCAGCCAGATTCACAAAAAGCGGTTCGTTCGTAATATTGTACCTGTTAGGAGGAACTACAGGCGCACAACAATTCGTCACGGTTACACCGCTGGCAAGGTCCGACAAACCGGAGTTGTAATAAACAATGCAGTTGGCTACCGGACCCCCAGCGGCGCCGCCGCCACTAGAACCCGCAGAGTTCCC
>DATEGR010000097.1:0-2033 GCA_035279985.1 Verrucomicrobiia bacterium | reverse complement strand
CCATGGTCGCTGCCGAATTGATGGGTTCGGTTTACTGGCGGCTGCTGCAAAAATTGGAACAACAGCAATTCAATGTCTTCGGCCCGGAACCACTGAAATTGAGCAAGCCGTGCAAGCTCGCTCTGATTTTCAAATCCTGGTTGCGTTATGTCTCTGGCTCGACTTCACCAGGCTATGGCAACACGTGAAAACGTAGGACGGGCTTCCAGCCTGTCTCCATCTTCTGGAAAGTTAGAAACCGGCGGTACGCCCGTCCTGCACCGTTTGATCGTCAACGCGGACGATTTCGGCCGTTCCCACTCCATCAATGAAGCCGTCAGCCGCGCGCACCGCCAAGGCATTCTCACCACTGCCAGTTTGATGGTGAACGAAACCGGTTGCGCTGAGGCCGTCGCGCTGGCGCGGGAGAACCCAAGGCTTGGTATTGGATTGCATTTGACGTTACTTTGCGGCAAGTCCGCACTGCCGCCGGATAAAATTCCCGGTCTCGTCAACGCTCACGGTGAGTTCAGCAGCCAGCCCATCGCCACCGGCTTCCGCTATTTTCTTCAACCCGGATTGCGCGAACAGCTCCGCGCCGAAATTCATGCGCAGTTTGAGAAATTCCACGCGACCGGTCTGCCGCTTGATCACGTCAACGGCCACCTGCACCTGCACCTGCATCCGACCATCTTCCGCATCTTGATGGAAGACGCGGTAACGCTCGGCATCCGGCATTTGCGGCTCACCCGAGATTGTCTCTCGCGCAGCCGCCGGATGATGCGCGGACACTGGATTTATCGCCTCTCACATGCGGCAATATACGAAAGGCTATCCCACCGGGCGCGTGGACCGCTGCAGCAGCGTGGCATCCGCCATGCGCGAATCACATTCGGCCTGCTGCAAAACGCGCGCGTGGACGAAGAATATATTTTGAAACTGCTGCCGGAATTGCCGCCGGGCGATTCCGAGCTTTACTCGCATCCGTCGCTTGGTGAATTTAAGCATGAATTTGATGCCCTCGTCAGTCCGCGCGTGAAGGAACTGGTCGGGAAACTGGGCATCGAATTGATTCGTTACCAGGATTTGTAGCGGCGCTCTGTGAGCGCCGACCTTAAACCGCGACGGTCACAGACCGCCGCTACCATTTATGCTCAAACTGCTTTTGATTTTGCTGGTCGGCCTTGCCTTTGAATCCACCGGCGTCGTATTGCTGAAAAAAGGCATGACGCACATCGGCGACATGAACGGTATTACCGCCGGCGAAATCCTCCGCGTCTGCAAATCCGGTGTGACCAATCCCCAAATCCTGCTGGGCATTTTTTTTGAGGCGTTGTTTTTCCTCTGCCTGCTCATTTTGATGTCAAAGAGTGACATCAGCTTCCTCTGGCCGTTGACCGGATTGAGTTTTGTCTTTGCCACCTTCGCCGCCATCTGGTTCCTGGACGAGCGCGTCTCGGCGGTGCGTTGGATTGGCGTCGTGCTCATCGTCCTCGGTGCCGCGTTTATCAGCTACAGCCAGCACGTGAAGGAAAAACCTGCGCCACCTCCGGTCAACCAATCTTCGGCAACCCATCAATAATCCGTAGCCGCCGACGTGAGGAGGCTCATCATTTTCGATTTACGATACACGATTTACGCGGCAAACCGGGTTGTGGACGGACTCGTAATTCGTAAATCCGATATCGTAAATTAAATCAGAGCTTCTTACGTCGGCTGCTACAAAATATTGGCCAAAACCTCCGACAGCCTTTCGGCGGCAAACCGGGTTTGCTTCTGCAATTTCATCAATGCGCCAATTTTTCCGGGTGATTTGGCGATTGCCAGAACCAATTTGCTGTAATCCAGACTTTTGTCCGGCCTGGCCAGCACATTGAAATCCAACGGCAAATCTTCATTGGCCGTGTCGGAAATCACGCGGATGGTGGCGCAGGGAATGCCGCGTTCCGCGCAGACGGCATGAATGGCCGCCGATTCCATCTCCACCGCGTCGGCGCCAGTCTCGTCACGCAATTTCCTCTTTTCAGGGGCGGTGGTGGCAACGCGGTCGGCGC
>DATEGR010000096.1:0-2684 GCA_035279985.1 Verrucomicrobiia bacterium | reverse complement strand
ATGGGCTGGGTGGATGCCAAATGGCTCGCGCCGTTGTATCGGCACGCCCTGGCCTATGTGCTGCCCAGCCGCGAAGAAACGTTCGGTCGCACCATCACCGAAGCCCTGTCCTGCGGAACTCCCTGCGTGCTGAACGACATTCCCGTCGCCCACGAAATTTCCGGCGGTCACGCGTTGATCATTAATTTCAATAATCGCGCTTTGGTGACGGCGACCTTGCGGCGGCTGCTGGAAGAGCCGGCATTGAGCGGGCAAATCCGGACCCGGGGCCTGGAGCAGGCGAAAAAATTCAGTTTTGAACGCATGGCCATCGAACGCGTCGGCGCGGTTCGCGAATGGCTGAAGAAGAACACTGGATGATTAACGAGTCGCAATTCGATGGCATACAAATGCCGCCTGGGTCGGTTTCGAACGAGTCAACCATCCGAACGGTTTCGAAAGGTGTTTCCACATCCGGTATCCGATCAGGGTGGACGGAATCCCCAGGCCAAGACTGAACCCCTGGGCGAGGATTCGAACGAGTCCGGCTCCCGGTCCTGAGTCCTGGGTGAAGAACGGTTGAGTCCAATAAGTCCAGGGATCAGCTTCCTGATAACAAATCATCCGCAACGCGCTCGCCCGCAACCAATCCACAATTTTTCCGTGGTCGACCGTGTGAATGTGGTGCGGATTGGGCAGGCGCTCGTTGAGCGGCAGGAGGACCACGAGCGCACCATCCGGTTTCAGACACTCTCTCAACCGTCGCAGGACCTCAACCGGGTCCGGCAGGTGCTCCAGGACATGGCTGCAGAGCACCACGTCGTAGGATTGCTGGAGCAACGGGTGTGTTGCCCAGTGCTCAGGATCGATGGGGGCCAGGGTTACCTGCCGATGGCCGCGTCGGGCAAGCATTTGCCCCACCTCTGCCACCGCGACAGAATCCATTTCGACCCCGAACAACCGGGTGGTCAAGGGGCAATATCGGAAAAAAGTCCCTGCGCCGAATCCGTAGTCAAAGAGTGACTTGCCGGCGAGGTCGATCCCGGCTTCGTGGAGGATCTGCCGGCTGAGCAGCACTTTCGACATGCGCATGTAAGCCATGTGGTGAAGGGCACTTTGCCGACCTCGATAGACTGTCTCAAAGACTTGCTGTGTCGCCAGATCGTCCATTTCGAATTCAAAGCTAAGGGGAGCCGTCGGCCGGCACAATGGAAAATGAATCCTCCGCCCGAATCGGGTGGTGGTGCGTTCTGAAATTTCAAGGTAGGGTCATCGCGCTGCGATGACCGCGCCGCGTTCAGCGGCGCAACGAAACATTGGACAAATCAGGTTGGTTCAGGTTCCGTCCGCTGAACGCGGACGGTGACGCCGCAGCGCGGCGTCCTTACCAAGGCAAAACGTACCACTACCCGGAATCGCGCTCACCAACCATGTGGCCGTGAGGAATCCTGTCCGGATGCCAGTCACAATTGCTGCTTGATTTGAATTGGATGTGGTTAGAAACGGAGGCCATCATGTCCATCGTACGCGCGAAGCCACTGGACGGTTTCAGCCACCGCGTTGTCCAGGGTAATCGGGCCGGGACCGAGCAGTTCAAACGTTGCCGACATGGGCGCCTGATCGGAAGTGATCATGCTGCGATAGCGTGACGAATGGATGAGGAATTCGCGTCCGCGCACCTTGCCGATGAGATCACCCGCCAGGGCCAAGGTGCGCAACAAAGGCCGGGGCACGACCGTCACCGGGCGGCCTCGCAAGGCAAGGGAAAAACCGTTGACCCAATCGCGCAAATCCCGCGGCGCATCGCCGACATAAAAAATTTTGCCATGGGTTTTTGCAGTCTCAACCTCCATCAGCCCCGCCATTTGTCGCACCACGTTGCCGACATAGCCGTAAGAACGGACAACCGGTTCACCGCCGGGATGCAGATAAAAGCCGCGCTGGATTGCGCGCCAGACCTGTTTTCGGTAGCGCAGATGCCACGGTCCCCAAATGTTTGTCGGCCGAACCATGACCCATGGGCATTTCAAACCGGCGCGGCGGGTGGCGCGTTCCGTCTCCACCTTGCTCCAGCCATACACGGTGTGCGGACAATAATCCTGGTCGTCCGAAGGTGGATGTCCGGGCCGACAAACATATTGGGAAGAGGTGATCAACGCTCGTTCCAGTGACGGGCTGGCGGCAGCGGCAGCCAGGACATTTGCCGCGCCAACGGTATTCACGGCATATCCTGCTTCAACCGTGGTTGTTTCATCACAATCCGTGCGGGCGGCGAGATGAAACATCCAATGGGGGCGGAACGAATCAAACTCATGGTGAAGAGCGGCAGCGTCCAGGATGTCCGCCGGGCGATGAAGCTTGGCATGTTCCGGATTCAGCGGCAGGTTTTTGTCAAGGTTCAGCACTTGATGCCCTTGCTTAATCAAATGGGAAACCAGATGAGTGCCGATGAATCCAGAACCGCCTGTGACAATAACACGTTTCACAAAAACCGGGAAATAAACGACAAAAATAGGCAACCACAAGCAACTGTGCAAACATTTTTAAAAGCCAGCAAACCCAATGGGCGCATATCAATTTCTGCGGGGGTCGCCATGAAGGATGTGAGGGAATAGCAGATGCCAGCGGAGGTTGCGCCAGAAGGTTTCCAAACACATCAATCCTTCATCGCCGACCAGACTCCAGAACTGGCCGGGCCGTTTGAA
>DATEGR010000095.1:0-5625 GCA_035279985.1 Verrucomicrobiia bacterium | reverse complement strand
TGTTGGTGCGGAAACAGGCGAGCGGAAACAACGCCAATGAAAAAATACTGGCATGTCGTCGGCATCGGGATTCAAAACAACCTGACGTATCGCGTCAATTACCTGACGCGGACGCTGTTCGGTTTCATCCCGCTCTTTGCCATGCTGTCGCTGTGGCGCACGATTTATGCGGGGCAGGGCGGGTCCATTTCCGGCTACACCATGGCGCAAATGATTTCCTACTACCTGCTGGTCGCGGTCGTGGACGTGCTGACGGCGGTGAACGAGGATGACTGGCAGATTGCCGCCGACATCCGCGAAGGCAACATCAGCCAGTTCCTGCTGAAACCGGTGGATTACTTGTGGTTCCGGTTGGGCCTGTTTTTTTCCGGGCGCATCGCGTTTATGGCGGTGGCACTGGTGCCGCTGACGATTTTCATCGCCTGTTTCGGGCACTATTTTGTCCTTCCCGTCAACGGCACGGCCTGCCTCGCCTTTCTGGTTTCACTGGTGTTCACGGCCTTGCTGCAATTCTTTATTTCCTACGCCATGGCCATGCTCGCGTTTTGGGTGTTGGAGGTTTCGACGTTCATTTTCATCCTGTTTGCGTTTGAATACATCGCCAGCGGACACATGTTCCCGCTCGATGTTTTGCCGCCAATGCTCAAGCACGCGCTCTTTTTCACGCCGTTTCCCTATCAAATGTATTTTCCGGTGAGCATTTACATGGGCAAAATTGCGGGCGCGGATTTGTGGCAGGGGCTGTTCATCCAGGCGGGCTGGGTGTTGCTGGCGTATGCCTTCGCGCGATTCATGTGGAACCGCGGCGTCCGGCATTACGGCGCATTTGGAGGATGAAATGATAAAGGCGGCAGGCAGAAGGCAGAAGGCAGAAGGCGGCGTTGCCCGTCAGCCGTCACTCGTCGCCCGTTACCTTGGCATTTACGGCGCATTGTGGAAGACCTCCGTGACCCGCGAAATGTCGTTCAAGGGCAATTTCATTCTGTGGATTGTCGTCGAGTTGCTCTGGTTCGCGATGCAATTATGCTTCATCGGCGTGCTCTATTTGCACACGAACTCCATCGGGACCTGGACGCAATGGCAGGTGGTGCTGCTGGTCGGCGCGAGCAGTTTCATCCAGCAAACGTACCAGGCGTTTTTCCTGGTGAATTGCACGAATCTTTCGGAGCTGGTCCGCACCGGCAAAATGGATTTCCTCCTGATGTTGCCGATGAACACGCGTTTCCTGGTCTCGCTCCGGCAGGTGGACCTGGGCGCGTTTGTCAACGCCGCTTTCGCCGCCGTGGTCATGTTTTATGCCGCGGGCAGGCTGCATTTGCATCCGACGGCGGCACAATTCCTCGGCTTTCTGGCGCTGTGCCTCGTTGGCATTCTGATTCACTACTCGCTGATGTTCATGCTGGCCGCGATCAGCTTCTGGACGGTGCGCGCCCAGGGCATCGTCTGGGGTTATTACAATCTGTTTAACATCGCGCGGATGCCGGACGAGGCGTTTCGCGGCGTGTTCAAGGCGGTCTTCACTTTTGTGCTGCCGGTGCTGCTGGTTTCGAATGTGCCCACGCGCGTGCTGGCGGACAAATTGCAATCACCGGTACTGTGGCTGGTGCTGCTGGGGATGTGCGTGGTTTGCGCGCTGATTTCCGAGTGGTTCTGGCGGGTGTCCGTGCGGCGCTACACCAGCGCCAGCACCTGAAAATCTGCTTGTGCGGCAGCTGCAGTGGATTGGATCGGGGAAAGGACGTTGAAAGCCACTGAAGTCGCTGGTCGTTGTGGAGTGCGGCGGCAAGCGCAGCGCGACGCCGCTTTCCCAGCTGGCGTTAATATTCGTCATTTTGGCGCCGCTACCGGGATCAAAAGCGGTGTCACGGCCACCGCAGTCCAGGACGCTGGCGCGCCGGTTGCGGCAGGGCGTTATTTCCTGGCCACGGCCTTGGCGACAGCTTGTTCCAATGCGTCCCCACGCAAATCCCGGCCGATAATTATTCCCTGGCCGTTGAACAAGACAGTGCTCGGAAGCCGGTACACTCCATATTGGGTGACCAGTCCGCCGGTCCAACCCTGGCCATCGCAGGTTTGCGGCCAGGGCATGTTCATCATCCTGGTGAAAGCCAGCAATTTTTGCAGATTGTCATCCAGACTCACGCCGATGATTTCAAAACCTTGACTGTGATATTCCGAATAAGTCTTGAGCAAATCTGGCAGTGCAGCCCGGCAGGGCGGACACCAGGTCGCCCAGAAATCGACCAGGACCACCTTGCCTTTGTAGTCGTCGGTCGAGAGCGCCTGGCCGAAAATGTTCGTTGCCGCGAAGCCGGAGAATTTGGTTCCCGCGGTGAGTGAGTGCCAGATTTTCCACTGGGCCACCACCGGCTCCAGGCCGCTGATGGTTTCGTCCGTATTCCCGTTTATTTGGACGGTGGGGAAGTCGTGTTTAATCCGTTTGAACAAGTCCAGCGCCTTTTCCGGTTCATCAAGCAAGGACGCGTCCGCATACAACTGGGCCTTCGCAAGAAGGATTTGGGCGAGGTCTTCCGGTTTGGCTCCCTTGTGTTTGGCCAGCAACACATCGAATTCCTTGATATTATCCGCAAAATCAGCCTCCTGTCTTTTACCCGCCTCGAGTTTGACGTTTATTTTCGCGACCAGGTTGGTCAGGTCGGCAATGGTGGTGTCGTTGGTTTCTCCGGCGAAAAGGCTTTGGCGGCACAACAGCCACACCACAGCGCACAGCACGGTCAGATATTTATTCTTCACAAGTGGAAACAATTAAACAGCCACGAACGGTAGCATGGAATCGCCTCCTGGCAAGTTGCGCATCCACACCGGTCCCCGGGCGCGGTCCGCGGCTTTCCAGCCAGCGATCTCAGGCAAAATGAAACGGAATGACGCCTCGTCGTTCGCGTCCCTGGGCCGGCTGCCCGGCCTGCTCAGCTATTGTTGACCGGACGGCTGACTCGGAGGTGCTCCCATACCAGGCTGGTTCATCTGCTGATAATCCTTCGGGGTCTGGAAAATAGACGCATCAACGGACGATTCCTTCGCCGAAACCAGGGTGGACGTGACCTTTTGTCCGTTCATCTCCATCCGGGTCTTTACCACCATGCCCGGCAGGGTGTTGACATCCGGCGCCGCGCCTTTGGACATTTGCGCGACCGGCGAATTGTTCAACTTGTCCATTTGGACCTTGATTTTCGGGTAATTCGGAAAATCCCTGGCGACCCAGACCGTCTGGTTTGCGCCGTCCGGGCTCGCCCAGGTATAAATTTCCGTGATGTAATTGCCCACCTTGTCGGTTTTGCCCGTGTCTTGAAATTTAGGCAGGGCGGCGTTCGTTCCGGCGCTGGCCCGCGACTTTTTCAGGTTCTCGGCCATTTGCTTGATCTCCGCGCCCGGAACCAGCATCGCCACCTTCCGGTCATGGAAAAGCGTCGTGGAATCGCCCGAACTCAAATCCATGATTGTGCTCATGGCCCCCTGCGGACTGGAGGGCATGTCCACGCGAATTTTGTCACCTTTAATCTGTGTGGTGATGGTGCCGTTAAGCATTGAACTTTCAACGTTTTGCTGCAAAACCAGGTCGGCGCGCGCGGCCAGGGCGCTGAAAGCCAGGCTCAGTGATATTACGATATATTTCATAATGACATGATGTTGCTGCTGCTCTTGGCGGAAGGAAAGCAGAAAAAGACGAAAATCCTACCGGCCCGACAAACGGTAAAAGGCGCTTCGGCTGTTCAGGCTGTTGGTCAGGACAAAATTGGTGCTGACCAGCGCCACCCCGTTGGTCAGCATTGTCCAGCTGCCCGAAGACAGGTTGGTGGTTGTTTCCAGGACGGCATTGGTGGCCGAGGACGGCCAGGTCAGCACCGCTTTGCCGCCCGAGAGGGCGATTTGCAGAGGTACCAACGTAACGAAGGCAACCGGGTCGGAACTGTTGCCATTGGCCACGACGACCAGTGAATATTTGCCAACCGGCAGGCCGGGAGGCAGTGTGAATTCCGTCGTTACCGGCGTGTTTCCGGTCATCACCCCGGTACTGCTCCAGCCGGACGTTCGCGCGTAAAAAACGTTCCCGGTGGAATTGGTCATGCGCACGATGGGATAATTGCTGTCCATCTGGGCATCGTCGCCGTACGCGGCGCCTTGGGAGATGCCGTTGAGTTTTGTGCCGCTCAAATGATACGAACCATCGGCATTCGGGGTGATGCTGTTGATGCCGGGCTTGCCGGTGGCCAGCGGTGAACCGTCAGGTTGATAAACGTACAGTTGAACATCAAAATAAGTAAACAGGACCGAGCCGTCCGGAAGGTCCAGCATCGTTGTGGCAAAAGGATAGGCGAATCCGAGTGCGGAAGAACCGTCCGGAGCGTCCACTGCAGTGAACGAATTTGCGGCCGGATCATATTCATAAAAGCTCACCGGCGGATTGAAAGTTTGGGCCGGACCGGTGGCGCAAAGGATTTTGCCGTTCACCAGCATGGCGGCCGGAGCATCGGAAGCTCCCTGGCCATCGGGAAGCTCCGGACCGGTTGCCCACGAGCCGAGGTTGGTTGTGCCGGTGGGTGTGTAGATGGCGGTGTGGCCGGTGCCCCCAAGGAAAAGGGCGCGTCCGTCGGACAACAACAATGCCGCTCCCAGTTCTCCGTTGGTGTCGTAAAGCGAGACCGGAACATGTGCGTCGTTGATCCACCGGTTCAGTGAAGGGACGTAACGCTCCGAATTCGTGCCAAACGGGTCAACCGTTAGAATACTGCCGTCGGCCAGCTTGACCCAGCTGGCCTCAGCCTGGTCGGGGTAGCCGACCCGAAAGAAATCCGGTCCCGCCGACCACGCGTTCGAAGTCGAATTGTAGATCAAGGTGCCGCCCACCGTCCTGGAGTAAACGGGTGCGATCATCACGTTGCCATTGGGCAGGACTGCGGATATGGCGTCCGCAAAGGCCTGGTTTCCACCCGCAGCCGGAGAAGGCTGGCTGGGATTCAGCAACGTCAGCGGTACGGTCGCCCGCGTCCAGGTGTTGCTGAGTGGATTATAGACCTCGGCCGTGGCTGTTCCCGTGCCGTACTCGCCGCCGGCGATAAAAATCCTGCCGTCACGCAGGACATCCGATGCAAAGTAAAGGCGCGTATCGTTCATCGGTGAAAGCGTGGACCACGTGCCGTTCACGTAACTGCCCGACGAATCCGGCGTCAACCGGTACCAATGGTTTGAGCCCCCATCCGAGGCCATCACCGTACCATCGGGCAGCAGAAGCATCATGCCGATGTAATCCGGCGCCAGATTGTTCAAGGGCACCCAGGTTCCCACAGCCGTTGCGTCCGTTGAAATCAACCAACCGCCCAGGAACAGCAGGAGTGGAAGGCGGCTGACACTTCTCCAGGATATTGTGCGGAATTTCACAGGGTCCACCGATCCGACAGAACAACTTCTTAATAAACCAGAAAGAGTTTATAATTTCAAGTAAAATTAACCTTAATCCAAGCATCAGGGCGCATATCAATTTCTGCGGGGGTCGCCATGAAGGATGTGAGGGAATAGCAGATGCCAGCGGAGGTTGCGCCAGAAGGTTTCCAAACACATCAATCCTTCATCGCCGACCAGACTCCAGAACTGGCCGGGCCGTTTGAA
>DATEGR010000094.1:0-3416 GCA_035279985.1 Verrucomicrobiia bacterium | reverse complement strand
CGCATCGCGACGCGCTCCACGGCGAGATCCCATCCACCGATGACGAGGAAGCGCTGAAACGATTCAGCTCGTTGATGAAGCTGGAACCGTTTCAGCGCGGCATGAAGGAACTGGCGCCGACGGTCTGGATTACCGCGCTGCGCCAGGTGCAAAATCCAAACCGCGCCGGGCTTGATATTGTTGCCGAGGACAAAAATTTTGGCGCGCTCAAGGTCAGCCCGGTTTTTTACTGGACCGACGCGGAGATGGAAAATTACCTGAAACAACACCAGCTTCCGAACGAGTGGGATTATTTTGACCCCGCGAAGGCCGACGACAAACGCGAATGCGGCTTGCACGCGGCGTGGGGGTCGCAAGCTCTGGGGTCTGGGATCTAAAACAAAGATTTTGACACGGATTACACGAATTTCTAAATGAGTAATTGGTTAAATGAGCTAAATCAGTAATTGGTCGAACCGCCTATGAATACACCACTGGATGAACCTTCACCGGTTTACCGTTCGTTCGAAGATCTGGAGGTTTACAAAGCGATGCGAGAATTTCGCAAGGCCATGTATCGGGTTGCCAAACGATTACCGGACTTCGAGAAATTCGGTTTGGCATCCCAAATCCGACGCGCCGCAGTCTCGCTTACGAACAATCTGGCCGAAGGCCACGGCCGGTTCCATTTTCTCGATCAAATCAAATTCACGCTCATCTCCCGCGGTTCGTTGGCGGAATTGATTGACGACTTGAACGTTTGTTCCGACGAAAATTATTTGCCGGCGGATGAAGTCGTCACATTGAAAAATACCGGCTGGCAAGTTCTGAAATTAACGAACGGCTATTTACGCTATCTCCGCGATCGCAAGTCCGTTTCGAATCTTGAGTTGCATGAAACGTCTCAACCTGGCCGAGTCGCCACCGTTGACGACGAATCCATGGAATGGCTCGAAGAATTGCTGGAACAGCATCCAGAACTGTTGCCTTCCGCCAGGCAAGGCTCTGATTACCAACCACTGATTTAACTATTTAACCAATCAACTCCTGACCCCTTGAACAGCTACCATTTGGATCACCTGCAGTACCTCGAGACGGAAGCGATTTACATCATGCGTGAAGTCGCGGCGGAATTCGATCGTCCCGCCCTGCTGTTCTCCGGCGGCAAGGATTCCATTTCCCTGTTGCGCCTGGCCGAAAAAGCGTTCCGCCCGTCCGACATTCCCCTGCCGCTGCTCAACATTGACACCGGGCATCATTTCCCCGAACTGAACGAATTTCGCGACCGACGCGCGAAGGAACTGGGCGCCAAACTCATCGTCCGCAAAGTCGAGGACGCCATCGCCAAAGGCATCGCCGTTCCCACCCCGGGCGAAATCAGCCGTAACCGCCTCCAGATTCCGACATTGCTCGCGGCGGTCGAGGAATTTCAGTTCGATTGTTTGATTGGTGGCGCCCGGCGTGACGAGGAAAAGGCCCGCGCCAAGGAACGCTTTTTCAGTTTCCGCGACAACTTCGGCCAGTGGGACCCGAAAAACCAGCGGCCCGAAATCTGGAACCTGTACAACGCGCGTGTCAATCCGGGCGAACACATGCGCGTTTTTCCGCTCTCGAACTGGACGGAAATGGACGTTTGGGAATACATCAAACGCGAGAAACTCCAGGTGCCGACGATATATTTCAGCCATCAACGGAAATGCGTCCGTCGCAACGGCCAGTGGCTGCCCGTCAGCGATTTGCTGCCGCCCAAAGACAAGGAGCAGGTCAAGGAACTCGTCGTCCGCGTCCGCACCATCGGTGACATCATCAGCACCGGCCTGGTGGAATCACCGGCGGATTCCGTGGACGACATCATCGCCGAAATTGCCGCCGCGCGTGTGACCGAACGCGGTTCCCGCGCCGACGACAAGGCTGGCGAAGCCGCGATGGAAGACCGGAAAAAAGCGGGCTACTTTTAACCACAGATGAACACGGATAAACACGGATGGAGCAGAGCCGACAGGGTTCATTTCTCCGTGCACCCTAAACACTGCATTCGGACAAACGGCCGGCAGAGGACTGCCCGCCCTGCCCATCAATTTGTCCTTCATCCGTGTCCATCTGCGTCCATCCGTGGTTGATTTAAAACTTATGCCTCATACGCAACATCCCGTTGAAATTCTGCGCTTGAACACCTGCGGTTCGGTGGACGACGGCAAGTCCACGCTCATCGGCCGGTTGCTCTACGATTCCAAAAATCTGATGGAGGACCAGCTGGAGGCGTTGGAACGCAGCGCCGACATCACCGGTGGCGGCCAGATCAACCTGGCCAATCTCACCGACGGCTTGCGCGCCGAACGCGAACAGGGCATCACTATTGATGTCGCCTATCGTTTCTTTGCCACGCCCAAGCGCAAGTTCATCGTCGCCGACACCCCCGGCCACGTCCAATACACCCGCAACATGGTCACCGGCGCCTCCACCGCGAACCTGTCCATCGTACTGGTGGACGCGCGGCAGGGTGTCACCGAACAGACCCGCCGCCACACCTATCTGGCGGCCTTGCTGGGCATCCCGCATCTGGTCATCGCCATCAATAAAATGGATCTGGTGGACTGGAGCGAAGACCGTTTCCAGGAAATTCGCGACGAGATCGAGGATTTCATTCCGAAACTCGACGTCTTCCGCGACGTGAAATTCATTCCGCTCAGCGCGCTCAACGGCGATAATGTTGTCACGGCGTCGAAAAACACTCCCTGGTATCAAGGCCCGGCGTTACTGGGCCATCTGGAGACGGTCCACATCGCCAGCGACTGGAATCTCAATGCGTTCCGTTTCCCGGTGCAATGGGTCAACCGCCCGAACAATCCCCGTGATCCGAAACTGCACGATTTTCGCGGGTTAAGCGGACAGATCGCCGGCGGCATTGCCCGCCAGGGTCAGACGGTCATTGTGCTGCCCACGGGTTTAAAGACCACGGTCAAGGAAATCTGGACCTACGACGGTTCGCTGGCCGAGGCGTTCTGCCCGCAATCCGCCACGCTTTGCCTCGCCGACGATATTGACGTCAGCCGCGGTGACATGATTGTGGGACTGGAAAACCTCCCCGGCTGCGGCACGGATTTGCACGCGCGCGTCTGCTGGTTGCACCAGCGGCCGTTGCAGCCCGGCAAAAAGTTTTTCTTCAAACACACCACTCAGACCGCGCAAGCCGTGGTCACCAGTCTGGAGAGCCGCATCGACATGGCCGCGTTTGAACCGGAACCGGAACCGCCGGCGCTGGCCATCAACGACATCGGCGTCGTCCGGTTGAAAATTTCCAAGCCGATTGTGTTTGATGGATACACCACCAACCGGCTGACCGGCTCGTTCGTCCTGATTGAGCAAGGCACCAACGCGACCGTTGCCGCCGGCATGTTGTCCGCACCCACCGAAGCGGTGAAACCGGAATATAACGA
>DATEGR010000093.1:0-3268 GCA_035279985.1 Verrucomicrobiia bacterium | reverse complement strand
ATCATTTTGCTCGTGCCCCAAAACCACGTGGAGGCGTGCGGGGCCGTGGCGGTGAGCGCGCCGTAAGTTTTCAGCCAGAAAACCCAGCCCGCGTGGAGGCCAATCGAGAAATAAAGATTGCCGGTCCGCTGATAAGCAAGGCCCAGCAACACGCCCACGAGCGTGAGGTTGAAAAAATCGGGCACGAGCGATTGAACATCCACAAAACCGCTCATCATCCGCGGGAGCAGAACCAGACCGGAATGCCAGTTGACCACGCCGTTGAAATCCGCCCGGTGCAGGAAATGAACGAGCGCGTAAATCATGCTGCTGACGACGAGGGCGAGCGGCCAATAGAATAATTTCCGCAGCCCGCCAAATACGCCGCCGCGATATAAAATCTCCTCCATGATGGCGACGATTACCGCCGTGCCGACGGCGCCGAAAATGGCCGCCACCACTTCGTGGGCGGTTGCAGTTTGGGTGAGTACGCGATTGCCACAGACAATCGCCAGGCCGGCGACGATGGCCAGGGAAAGAAAACCGACCAGCAGGCCGCCGAACAATTTCTTCCACTGACCGTCAGGTTCCGCCAGACCGACCTCATGCCAGGAAGTCATGCCCAATGCGCGCAACAGCGGCCACAATCCCGCCAGGGCAAGAATGATGAGGGAACGATCCACGTACCGGTTGAGCGGCTGGGCAGCGATCTTGGGAAATGTGTGGGCGAATTCCTGCGCGAGCCAGTAAAGCCACGGCGCCAATAACGCGCCGCCGACAAACACTACGACGATGTAGATGACCAGCGCCCGCAGAGGCCGCATGGCCTGACGATAAGTCTCCCGGTGTTTCATGCCAAGCGCTAATTCGCGGTCCCTTCGCAGTAAAACAATATGCTAAGCGCCCAACCGCTTCCGGCCGTGGGGTGGCCGGACATTTCGGCGCTGAAAAGAGACTTTTGAGAAATTCCTCCTAACTTTTTCCATCGAACCGCGTCTAAGAAAAGTGTGAGGAACACATTTTATTCGCGCACCGGGATGCGCCATGCTATTAAATGAGCGGCATGGCAGGCAAGTTGGACACGGTAGCAGAGCTCGAACCGGCACAAAAGCAGTTCGGACGATATTACCTTCAGGAATTGTTGAACAATGGCGGCATGGCCGAGATTTGGCTGGTGACGGATGGCCGCAGCCGGCCTTTTGCGCTTCGGAAGTTGCGCAAAGAACTGCGATTTAATTTTCTGGCCCGCCGGCGTTTTCAACACGGCTGCCGCGTGCTGTCGCAGCTGAACCAGAGTGATTATATTGTCGGCTACGTCGAACACGGCAAGGCCGAAGGCGTTCCTTACCTCGTCATGGATTACGTGGAGGCGGCGAATTTGAAGGAGTTATACGGGCGGCACGATCCGATATTGATTGAGAACGTGGCGCAAATTCTCATTGATATGGCCATCGGTTTAAACCACGTGCACGAAAGCGGATTCATGCATCTCGATTTCAAACCGGAAAACGTCCTGGTGACGCGCAATGGCAACGTGCAAATCATTGATTTTGATCTCGCGCAGCCGATTCCGGAGAAGCCAAAAAAGATGTCGAAGAACCCCGGTACGCCCGCGTATATGGCGCCGGAACAATTGCAGCGCCAACCGATTGATCCGCGCGCGGACATTTTTGCCTATGGCGTCGCCGCCTACGAGCTGTTGACGAACCAAAAGCCTTTCCCGGGTGAGAACCCCGGTGAAATCCTGGCCCGACAATTGGACCAGTCCGGCCCGTTGCCGCCCCACGAACACAACGCCGATATTCCTCCTGCGCTGGAAAAAGTCATTCTCCGGTGCATCGAACGCGTGCCGGAAAAACGTTATCCCTTCATGAGCGTTCTCGTGCGTGATCTGCAAAGCGCGCTTTACGTGTAGGCAAACTCGTGCAGCCGTCTGATTTGGACGTTTAGGGGACCTTGTTCCGCGCTGAATTCACTTTACTCGGGGCCCTTCTGGGTTATCCTCTGGTTTCTGAATTTTTTGAAAATCAGGATAATTTTATGGCAAAATTGACGGTTCGAGACCTGGATGTCCGTGGCCAGCGGATTTTTCTGCGGGTGGATTATAACGTCCCCATGGAGGAAAAAGATGGCAAGATGGTCATCACCGACTCCACTCGCATTGTCGAGACGCTGCCGACGCTCAAGCTTTTGATTGAAAAAGGCGGCAAACTGATTCTGACTGCGCATCTGGGTCGCCCCAAAGGCAAGCGCGAGGCCACCATGTCCCTCCAGCCGGTCGCAGTGAAATTGTCCGAATTGCTGGGCAAACCCGCCGCCTTCGTGGACGATTGCATCGGCGAAAAGGTGGAGCAGGCCGTGGCCGCAATGAAGGATGGTGACGTGGTGTTGCTGGAAAATGTCCGCTATTACAACGAAGAGGAAAAAAATGACCCGGTGTTTGCCGAAAAACTGGCCAAGGTGGCTGACGTTTACGTAAACGACGCGTTCGGCGCGGCGCACCGCGCTCATGCCTCCACCGAAGGGGTTGCCCGCGCGGTTGCCCGGCGCGGCGGCAAATGCGCCGCAGGCTTGTTGATGGAACGCGAACTCAAGTTTCTCGGCGACGAATTGGAAAAACCGGCACGGCCCTTTGTGGTCATCCTCGGGGGCGCGAAAGTTTCGGACAAAATCAAGGTGATTGACCGCCTGTTGGAAAAGGCGAACACGATTTTGATTGGCGGCGCCATGGCTTATACCTTCAAGCTGGCACACGGCGAAAAAGTCGGTAAATCTCTGGTCGAACCGGACCACAAGCAGACCGCGCTGGATGCCGAAGCCAAGGCCAGGAAACTCAAGGTTGATTTTGAGTTGCCGGAGGATGTGGTGGTGGCAACCCCGGTGGAGACGGGCAAGCTCAATAAAAAGGGGAAGCCGGTCCTTGATTTCACGAATATCCGCACGGTGAGCGGCGATATTCCCGATGGCGCGGAGGGATTTGGTGTCGGCGAGAAAACCGCCGCGCGTTACGCCGAAATCATCAAGGGCGCGAAAACAATTTTGTGGAACGGGCCGCTGGGCATGTTTGAAGACCCGCGCTTTGCTGCCAGCACCAACATCGTGGCGCAGGCGGTGGCGGATGCCACCCAGAAGGGCGCCAAAAGCATCATCGGCGGCGGCGACAGCGTGAAGGCACTGAAAAAGGCCAAGCTGGGTGACAAGGTGACGTTTATGAGCACCGGCGGCGGCGCGAGCCTGGAATTTCTGGAAGGCGCGGTGCTGCCGGGGGTGGCGGCGCTGAGTGAAAAAT
>DATEGR010000092.1:0-2710 GCA_035279985.1 Verrucomicrobiia bacterium | reverse complement strand
GCCCCGCCATCGACGGGCGGCGCAAAGGCGTCCGCGAGTCGCTCGAAAGTCAAACCATGGACATGGCCCGAGCCGCCGCGAAGCTGATATCGTCCAGCCTGCGCCATCCGAACGGCAAGCGCGTCGAATGCGTCACCGCCGACACCTGTATCGGCGGGGTCGCCGAGGCCGCGACCTGCGCGGAAAAATTCGCGCGCGAAGGGGTCGGTTTGTCGCTGACCGTGACGCCGTGCTGGTGTTACGGCAGCGAAACGATGGACATGGATCCGACGATTCCGAAGGCGGTGTGGGGGTTCAACGGCACCGAGCGGCCCGGCGCGGTTTATCTCGCCGCGGTGCTGGCCGGTCACGCGCAAAAAGGCTTGCCGGCTTTTGGCATTTATGGACGTGACGTCCAGGATGGCCACGACAAGCACATCCCCGCCGATGTTTCGGCGAAGATTCTGCAATTTGCCCGCGCCGGGCTCGCCGCGGCGACGATGCGCGGCAAATCTTATCTCGGCCTGGGCGGCGTCTCGATGGGTATTGCCGGCTCGATTGTGGACCAGCCGTTCTTCGAGCGTTATCTCGGCATGAGGGTTGAGACGATTGACATGACGGAATTTCTCCGCCGCATGGACCATGGCATTTTCAATCAAGCCGAATACAAGAAGGCGTTCAAGTGGGTGAAGGAAAATTGCCGGGAAGGCAAGGACTACAATTCACCGAAGACGACCCGCGCCCGCGCGCAACTCGACAGCGAATGGGAAAAGTCCGTCAAGATGTCGCTCATCGCACGCGACCTGATGGTCGGCAATCCCCGGCTGGCGGAGATGGGCTTCGGCGAGGAGGCCAACGGACACAACGCCATCGCCGCCGGCTTCCAGGGCCAGCGCCAGTGGACGGATTACCAGCCCAACGGCGATTTCCTGGAAGCCATCCTCAACACGTCGTTTGACTGGAACGGCATTCGCGCCCCATACATCGTCGCCACGGAAAACGACTGCCTCAACGGTGTGTCCATGCTCTTCGGCTATCTGCTCACGAACACGGCGCAGATTTTTGCCGACGTGCGGACGTATTGGAGTCCCGACGCCGTCAAGCGCGTTGCCGGCCACAAGCTCACCGGCGCGGGGGCGGGGGGCATTTTACATCTTATCAATTCCGGCCCCGCCGCGCTCGACGGCACCGGCCAACAGGAACGTGACGGCAAGCCGGTGATGAAACCGTTCTGGGAAATCACGAAGGACGAGGCGCAAAAATGCCTCGCGGCGGCGACGTGGCATCCGTCCATCACCGAGTATTTCCCCGGTGGCGGCTGGTCCACGCGCTTTCTTACCCGGGGCGGAATGCCGGTGACGATGTGCCGGTTGAATCTCGTCAAAGGACTTGGGCCGGCGCTGCAAATCGCCGAGGGTTGGACCGTGGATCTGCCGGAAAAGGTTCATGACGCGCTCGATCAGCGCACCAACCCGACGTGGCCCACCACCTGGTTCGCACCGATCCTGACCGGACAAGGCGCTTTCCGCGATGTCTATTCCGTAATGAACAATTGGGGCGCGAACCACGGCGCCATCGGCTACGGCCACGTGGGCGCGGACTTGATTTCCCTCGCGGCCATGCTGCGCATCCCGGTTTACATGCACAATGTGCCGGAAGAAAACATCTTCCGCCCCGGCGCGTGGAACGCCTTTGGCACCGCCGACCGCGAGGGGGCGGACTTTCGCGCGTGCGCCAATTTCGGCCCGCTTTACCGGTAAACCTTTGACCGGTTTGGCTCCGTGAAAATATCATTGTTCATTCCTTGTTTCGTGGATCAATTCTATCCACAGGTCGGGATGAACATCGTGCGGGTGCTGGAACGGCTTGGCCACGCGGTGGATTATCCGGAAGCGCAGACGTGCTGCGGCCAGCCGGCATTCAATTCCGGTTATTGGGATGAAGCACGCGCGGTGGCCGAACGACAAATGACTGTATTCCGCGATGCCGAAACTGTGGTGATTGCCTCCGGCTCCTGCGGCGCGATGCTGAAGGTTTTTTACCCCGAATTGTTCCAGGGCCATCCGCGCGAATCCGAAGCCAGGGCGCTCGCGGCAAAAACCTTTGAGTTTTCGGATTTCCTCGTCAATCGGCTCGGCGTGCTCGACGTCGGCGCGCGGTTTCCGGGACGCGCGACGTTTCATGACGGCTGCCACGGCTTGCGCGAACTGGGTCTGAAAAATCCACCGCGCCAGTTGCTCCAGCATGTCCGGGAGCTGGAATTGGTGGAAATGCAGGAAGCGGAAACCTGCTGTGGGTTCGGCGGCACTTTCGCTGTCAAATTCCCGATGATTTCCACCGCGATGGGTGAGGTCAAATGCGCGTCCATCGCGGAGACTGGCGCAGATTATGTGATTTCCAATGATTCCAGTTGCCTGATGCAAATTCGGGGTGTGCTGGATCGGCAGGGCAAATCTGTCAAGACACTGCATCTGGCTGAAGTGCTGGCCCAAACATGAACGCTCACGCCAGAGAATTCAACGAAGCGGCCCGGCAGCAAACGGCGGATTTGGTCCAGCGCGATTGGATTCAAAAAGCGCTCGCCGGCTACTACGCCAAACGCGACGAATTCAAAAATCGTTTCTCAAATTGGCAAGGCGCGCGCGACACGGCGGCCGCCATCAAATGGGAAGCCGTCAATCATCTCGACCGTTACCTGGAGGAATTTGCCTCCCGGCTCGAAGCGCGGGGC